>NZ_JABERS010000008.1:0-135304 GCF_013168745.1 Aeromonas sp. TW 6
CAGTTGGTTAAGATCTCGACTATTTACAGCTTGGCAACGCAAGGTACAATTAAAATCGTACTTGGAGCCGTTCAACTGATCGAGACTTGATCAACTTGTGCAGAGAATGATCATGCGTCGGCCCTGACGCCTTGCACTGGGGAACCAGCCCTGATGCTTTCGCCTGCTGGTACAGGGGCTGCACTTCGGCCTGCTGGGCCTGCAGGTTGGCGATCCGGCTCTGGTCGCTGGGGTGGGTGGAGAGCAGCTGGGGCGGTGCCTTGCCACCGGAGGCGGCGCTCATGTTCTGCCACAGGGTGACGGCTTCGGCCGGGTTGAACCCGGCGCGGGCCATCAGCTCGAGGCCGAGCCGGTCCGCCTCGCTCTCCTGGGTTCTGCCAAAAGGCAGGGCTATCCCCACCTGGACCCCGAGGCCCAGGGCGGCCATGGTGGCAGCGCCCCCGAGGCTGTCGCTGCTGCCGATGGCGGCGTCCGCCACCGCCAGCCCGATACCGGTCAGCTGATCCCGGGAGAGGCGCTCGTTGGAGTGCTGGGCCAGCACGTGGGTCAGCTCGTGACCGATGACGGTGGCGAGCTGGTCCTGATTCTTGGCGACTTTCAGCAGGCCGCTGTAAACGCCTATCTTGCCGCCGGGCAGGGCGAAGGCGTTGATCTCCTTGGAGTCGAACACCACTACCTCCCAGCTGGTGATGCCATAGCTGGCAGGCACCTGGGCGGTCACCGCCTTGGCCACGCAGCCCACATAGGCATTCATCCTGGCATCCGTGCTCACCTTCTCCTGCTGCTTCATCTGGGTGAAGGAGTCGGCGCCCAGCTGGTTCATCTGCTGGGGGGAGAAAAGCAGCATCTGGTTGCGACCAGTCGGCGACTGGGCGCAGCCGGCCAGCAGGGCGCTGCACAAGGCCGTCAGGGCCAGTCTGGAGAGGGAAGATGCGCGCATGAGAGGGTCCTTTGCCGTGAAGTTGCCCTATTCTCGGAAATGCCGCCGCCCGGCGCAAGCCGGGCGCTGCGCCCTGCGACCAAAAAGATCCTGGGGCGCACCAATGAAAACGAGCCCGCATGGGGCTCGTTTTTCTGCAAGGGCATGTTCTGTTACATGATGCCCAGCTTCTTCAGGTCGGCCTGAACCACCTTGGCCGGGACCGGCACATAGCCGTCCTTGGCAACGATGGTCTGGCCCGCCTTGGAGAGCATCATCTTCACAAACTCCTGCTCCATCGGGGAGAGCGGCTTGTTCGGATGCTTGTTCACGTAGACGTACAGGAAGCGCGACAGCGGGTACTTGCCGGTGATGGCGTTGTCGGAGCTCGCCTCGATGAAGGTCTTGCCATCCTTGGAGAGCGGAACGGCGCGCACGCCGGAGGTGACGTAGCCGATACCGGAGTAGCCGATGCCGTTCAGGGAGGAGGAGACGGACTGTACCACGGAGGCGGAGCCCGGCTGCTCGTTCACGCCGCTCTTGAAGTCACCGTTGCACAGGGCGTGTTCCTTGAAGTAACCGTAGGTACCGGACACGGAGTTGCGACCGAACAGTTGCAGATCCTTGCCGGACCAGCTGCCGTCCAGACCCAGATCAGACCACTTGGTGGCCGCCTTGGCTTCGCCGCACTTGAGGGTGCTGGAGAAGATGGCGTCGATCTGCGACATGGTCAGCCCCTTGATGGGGTTGTCCTTGTTGACGAACACGGCCAGGGCATCGACGGCGACGCGGATGGCGGTCGGCTTGTAGCCGTAGCGCTTCTCGAATGCCTCCTCTTCACCGGCCTTCATGGCGCGGCTCATGGGGCCAAACTGGGCGACGCCCTCGGTCAGGGCAGTCGGTGCGGTGGAAGAACCGGCGGCCTGGATCTGCACGTTGACGTTGGGATACATGCGCTTAAATTCTTCGGCCCACAGGGTCATCATGTTGGCCAGAGTGTCCGAGCCGACAGAGGACAGGTTGCCCGAGATGCCGCTGGTCGGTGTGTATTCCGGCAGGTCTTTATCCACACCGGCAGCCAGAGCGCTGACAGAAAACAGGGTTGCTGCGGTGAATCCGATGACACCAGCCAGTTTGTTGAGTTTCATCCAATCTCTCCAAGTCCAAGGTTGCAGAAGGCAATCGTCAGGTTGACGTCTAACGTGGTTGACACCCGATCGCAATGATCCGTGGGCCAGCACCACTCCTTCTCCAGTGTTACAGAAGGTCCGTTCTTTAAGACGGCGCCAGTATCTGGCCTGGCAGTGACAAATTTATGGAATTTATATGACACTTTGATGACATGGGCCGAGAGTGGCCCGGATGAAAAAAGGGCTGCGATGCAGCCCTTCTATCGTTGCTAACACATTGACACAAAATATTATTTCACCAGCACCATGCGGGCGGGAATAAGAAAGCTGAAGCGGCTGCCCGCACCGACCCGGCTCTCGATATCGAGATGGGCATCGTGATGACTCAGGGCATGCTTGACGATGGCAAGGCCGAGCCCGGACCCTCCGGTGTGGCGCGAGCGGGCCTTGTCGACCCGATAGAACCGCTCGGTGAGCCGTGCCAGATGCTCGGGGGGGATCCCCTCCCCCTCATCCTGCACCGCAAACAGCGCCATGCTCCCCTGCTTGCGCCACTCCACGGTGATCTTGCGCCCCGCCGGGGTGTAGTGGATGGCGTTGTAGACCAGGTTGGAGACGGCGCTGCGCAGCTGATCCTGATCCCCGCGCACCAGCAGATTGGGCTGGACCATGAAGACGATTTCGTGGGCCCGCTCGCCGGAGAGCGCCCGCGCCTCCTGCTCCAGCAGCCCCAGCATGGCGGGCATGTCCACCAGATGGGAGAGATCCACGGTGGGCGCCGCCTCGATGCGCGACAGGGTGAGCAGCTGGTTGACCAGATTGTCCATGCGGATCGTCTGCTCCATCATCACCTTGTGCGCCTTGGCCCACATGGCGGGGGGCGGCAGCTCCTCGGTCATCTCCAGATACCCCTTGAGCACGGTGAGGGGGGTACGCAACTCGTGAGAGACGTTGGAGACGAAGTGCTTGCGCGTCTTCTCCAGGCTGCGCAGCCGGGTCACATCCCGCACCACCAGCATGGCCTGATCCTCCGCATAGGGCATGATGCGAAATTCGAGGAACTTCTCCTCGTTGATGGGGGAGTGCATCTCGAATGGCTCGTCATACTGCCCCTTGCCCAGATAGGCGACGAAGGCGGGGTGACGGATCAGGTTGCCGATGTGCTGGCCGGCATCCTCGGGCCAGCGAAAGCCGAGCAGTTGCTCCGCCAGCCGGTTGCACCAGAGGATGCTGCCGTCGGTGCGAAACACCACGGCCGCATCGGGCAGCGCCTCCGCCCCTTCCCGAAAGCGGCGGATGAGGCCCGCCAGCTCCCGGCGCCGGGCCCGGTGACGCTGCTGCAACTTGTAGATGCCGTTGAAGATGTGCTCCCAGCTGCCGCTGCCGTGGGGCGGCACCAGGCTGCGATCGTGCCACAGCCAGTCCGACAGCCGCTTCTGGAAGCGGTAGTGCCAGACCAGGTGCACCACAGTGGCCACCAGCAGGCAGAGAACGAGATGATCGATTAACCAACCTACCAAGACGAAGGGGCTGTAGAAGAACGCCATTCGCCACAACTGTCGCCGCCAGGCGTAAGGTTGCAACATTAAGATCTCCTAGAGGCAGCAAAGAGCCGGGTCCAATGCCCGCCGGCAGGCGCTGGCGGCACTGGCCCTGACCTAGAGACGGGTCGAGAAGCGGTAGCCGGCCCCGCGCACCGTCTGGATCAATCTGTCGTGCCCCGTCTCTTCGATGGCCTTGCGCAGGCGGCGAATGTGCACGTCCACCGTCCTGTCCTCGACATACACGTTGGTACCCCAGACGTTGTTGAGCAACTGCTCGCGGCTGTAGACCCGCTCGGGGTGGGTCATGAAGAAGTGCAGCAGCTTGAATTCGGTCGGCCCCATGTCGAGGGCCTTCTCCTCGGCACTGACCCGGTGGGAAACGGGATCCAGTTTGAGCCCCTGCACCTCGATCACCTCGTCCACCGAGGTGGGAGAGACGCGGCGCATCACGGCGTGCAGGCGGGCGGTGAGCTCCTTGGGGGAGAAGGGCTTGGTGATGTAGTCGTCGGCACCGGCCTCGAGCCCGCGCACCTTGTCCTCTTCCTCGCCCCGGGCGGTCAGCATCACCACCGGGATCTGGCGAGTCATCTCATCCTGCTTGAGCTGCTTGAGGAACTGGATACCGCTGCCACCTGGCATCATCCAGTCCAGCACGATGAGTTCGGGGTAGGGTTCGCGCACCTTTGCCAGTCCATCGGCGTAATCTTCTGCTTCTACTGTTTCATATCCCTTCTGCTCAAGCACGAAGCAGAGCATTTCGCGGATCGGTGCCTCGTCCTCGACCACCAGAATTCGCTTAGCCATATCCCTTCTCTCTCCTCTGTGAAGATGGGTGCGCCAATTATTAGAACTTTCTGTGACACTTTTATGACTTTATGACGGGCGGGATGATAAACGTTTTCAGATTCAGTTGGCAGCAGCGAGTTGCAGCAGGTCCCAGCGATTGCCACTGATGTCCTCGAACACCACCACGGTGCCGTAGGGTTCGAGGCGCGGCTGTTCACAAAAATGAACACCATAGGCCAGCATCCGCTCGTAATCGCCCCAGAAGTCGTCGGTCTCAAGGAACAGGAAGACCCGACCGCCCCCCTGGCGACAGATGGCGGCGCGCTGCTCCTCGTTGGCCGCGCGAGCCAGCAGCAGGGCGGAGCCGGGAGCCCCCTTGGGAGCGACCCGCACCCAGCGTTTGCCCGGTTTGCCCGGCTCGTCGAGGGGGTGTCTTCCAGTAGCTCGAAGCCCATTCCCCGGGTGAAGAAGGCGATGGCCTCGTCGTAATCCGCCACCAGCAGCGTCAGGGCGCCAATGTGTTGTGCCATGGCATCTCTCCTCGGATAAATGATGGGGCGCATGATAGCCCCGCCCGGCCATGGGCTCCAGCGCCGGATCAGTCGGGCGCCACCTCCACCCGGTTGCGACCATTCTGCTTGGCCTGATAGAGCGCCTCGTCGGCCCGCTTGAGCGCCTGCTCCAGGCTATCCTTGCGCCGCTCGGCCACCCCGAAGGAGGCGGTGATACCGAGCCCCAGCGGCCAGTGCCTGTACCCCTCCAGCGCCCCTCTCAGCCGCTCCGCCAGGGCGGCGGCCCGTCCCTCGTCGTAATGGAGGCAGACCAGCACGAACTCCTCCCCGCCCCAGCGCACCAGTCGGCACAGGCTGTCGCAATGGCGCAGCAGCTCGCTCACCATGTGCTTGAGCACCTCGTCCCCCACCGGGTGGCCGTGACCGTCGTTGACCCCCTTGAAGTGATCGATGTCGATGTAGATGAAGGAGAGCGGCATCTCGCCGAGCTCCCCGAGCAGCTTTTCGCCGCCGAGCCGATTGAGGGCCCCGGTCAGGGGATCGTAACGGGCCTCCTCCTCGGTGCGCCGGTTCTGCTCGCACAGGCTCGCACTCAGGGCTTCAGCCGCGAGGCGCGCCTCCCTGGCCTTGCGCAGCCGATCCCCGAACATCAGGTTCTGGACCAGGAAGAGCAGCACGCCGTAGACAAGCCACCCCAGCAGCAGATAGCGATAGAAGTCCCCCGGCTTGCACCAGCGGCCATAGAACTCCAGCCGCTCGAGCCGCAACCGGTGCTCCCCCGGCAACATCTTGTCATCGGAGGCGATCTCGATGGCGTAAACATGGTGCAGATCCGGCCCCTGCTGGACCAGCGGAATGTCGTACTGCTGCACCCACCAGGAGCTGGGGGCAAAGACATTCAGGGGGACATCCTGCTCACGACCAAAATCCCTGGCGGTGAAGAGCACTTCGTTGAACTTGTGGGAACTCTCGTCTTCCCGCGTCGAGTAGACGGGATCGTAGTTGCGCAGATAAAGGCGCCAGGCCTGTACCCCCTGCCCTTCTACATCCAGCCTCACCCGCACCCCGGTGAAGCCGGAGAGATCCAGCCCCCGCTCGGGGTCGGTCAGGGTCAAAACCAGCTCGCAGAAAGGATAGGCATATTGGCTTCGCAGGGTGCACTGGATGGCGGGTCTGTCGCCCCCCTGACTCAGGGTGGCGACGGAGGAGCCCTTGTGGGCCCTGTCATCCTGGGCACGCACGGACAAACCGGCCTGGCTCAGGATGTCGAGCCGCCGCTCGGGTCCGAATTCGAATAACACCATGGCCAGCAGGCTCGCCGCCAGCAGGCACCAGAACAACAGCGTCGTCATGCGGGAATAGGAAGGGATCATCGGCATCACACCTGAAAAAGGGCTTTTACCCTACACCTTGAAGCGCCGGACCGCGCTGATCCAGATCCAAGGTTATTACACGCGCCGCACCGGGCGCAGACGGGTGCCGACTAACCGGCACGGGCCCCATGGGGCGCAAGCGGCATCGGCCAGCAGCCGGGAGAGAGGCGGGGAGCCTCGTCGGTCGTAAGATGGATCATTGCGCACTCCCTGCGATGGAAACATAACGAAAAAACGTCCTTGCCACCGCAGTCTACACAAGCGCTGGACGGCGCGACACCCTTCACCCCTCCTCCCGCAGCGCCCGATAGAGGGTGGTGCGACTGATGCCAAGACGGCGCGCCGCCTCGCTCACGTTGCCGCCGCACTCTGCCAGGGTCTGTTGCACCCGCTGCCGACTCTGCTCGCGCAGGGTACTCCCTCCCAAAGGTGAGCTCGCTCCCCCCGCCACGGCGGGCAGATGCAGATGGGCAGGTTCAATCCAGCCCTGCCCCTCTGCCAGTACACAGGCCACCTCCAGCGCCTGTTTGAGCTGGCGCACGTTGCCGGGCAGAGGATGGGCCAGCAACCGCTGCTCCGCCTCCCGGCTCAGTTGCAGTGCCGGGTCCATCTGGGCGAGCAGGTTCAGGATCAGCCCCTGACGCTCGGGCACCGACCAGGCCCGCAGGGGTGCCAGTTGCTGGCGCCAGCCGCAGATGCGGTAGTAGAGATCTTCGCGAAAGGTGCCGGCCGCCACCATGGCCGCCAGATCCCGATGGCTGGCGCTGACCAGCCAGAAGTCCACCGCCTCGGGTCTGTGGCTGCCTACCGGGGTGACAACGCGCTCCTGCAACACCCGCAGCAGCCGGGTCTGGGCCTGGAGCGGCAGCTCGCCAATTTCATCCAGCATCAGGATGCCGCCGTGGGCGGCGCGCAGATAGCCCTGGCTGCCCTGGCTGCGGGCACCGCTGAAGGCCCCCCCCACATAGCCGAACAGCTCGGCCTCCACCAGCTCCGCCGGCAAGGCGCCGCAGTTGACGCACACCAGAGGCCGCTCCCGACGGCTCGATCTGGCGTGCAGGGTGCGCACCAGGTGCTCCTTGCCGCTGCCGGTCTCCCCCTCGATGAGCAATGAGATGCCCCGCTCCAGCATCTTGAGCGGCACCTGCTGCGCCTGCGATCCCCCCTCCTCAACCGCGCTCGGCAGGGGGAGCCTGGCGGCGCGCTCCCCCGCCTCCGGCACCAATCGCAGCCCGCGGCGCTCGCGCAGCAGCTGCTTGCCGTCGAAGGGGTGCTGGCCGAGCCAGAGCCGACCGGCCCGGTTGGCCCCGAGCAGCTCGCCCCCTTCCCCCAGCAGCAGACGGGCAGACCAGAGGCTCTGGGGATCGAGATCCACCAGCCAGCCCGGCTGGCGGGCCAGCAGGGCGTTTTCCAGGGTCATGGCCAGGAGGCGCACCGTGCCCAGCATGTCGCCGCCGTGGTGGGACGCATCGGTGGAGATGTCGAGCACGCCGAGCAGTTGCCCGTCCGGCCCGAGCAGGGGGCAGGCGCTGCAACTGAGAAAACTGTGCTGGGCGAAGAAGTGCTGCGCCCCCAGCACCTGCACCTCGTTCTGCTCGGCCAGCGCGGTGCCGATGGCGTTGGTGCCCTTGCTCGCCTCCCCCCAGCGGGCGCCGCTGCGCAAAAAAATGCGCTCGGCATGGCGGGCAAACCGGTCGTCTCCGCTCACCGCGAGGATGGCCCCCTCGCCGTCACACAGCAGCAGACGACAGGGTCTGCCCGCCAGCAACTGGCCAAAGAGCGGCAGCACGAAGCGCTGGAAGCAGGCGATGAGCGTCCTGTGCTGCTCCTGGCGAGCCGACAGCTCCCCCTGGGGCAGCAAGTCCAGCTCGGCGCTCTGCTGGCGGCTCAGCCCCTGATGCAGGCAGCGCTCCCAGGAGCGCTGGATTGGGCTGGCACCGGATTGAGGCAACTCGCTCATCACACCTCCTTCTACACACTCGCGAATAGGGCCGCCTTGGGGGAGCGCCTTCATCACGTCTCCTGTTCACAAACGGCACAGTGTCACACCCGATGTTCAGAAACGGCACAGTTCGGGGGCCGTCCTGGGGGGCACTGGTTAACCAAGATACCCCTTGGCACCCCGTTTGATAACGTTTTTGCAACCTTTTTGTGTAGAGCGCCACCCGCTGGCACGCCCCTTGCGATGACAGGAAGCAACCGGACTGCCCGCCAGGCCGGTCAGGACCACACACACATAAGGATGATGAGATGATTTATACCGCTCCCGGTCAGGCAGGTGCCCTGGTCAGCTTCAAATCCCGTTATGACAACTTCATCGGTGGCGACTGGGTGGCGCCGCGCGCCGGCCGCTATTTCGAGAACATCTCGCCGGTGGATGGCCGGGTGTTCTGCGAGGTGGCCCGCTCCGACGCCGCCGACATCGAGCTCGCCCTGGACGCGGCCCACAAGGCGTTCGCCAGCTGGAGCAAGACCAGCGTCACCGAGCGCAGCAATCTGCTGCTGCGCATCGCCGATCGCATCGAACAGAACATCGAGCGGCTTGCCGTCGCCGAGACCTGGGAGAACGGCAAGGCGGTGCGCGAGACCCTGGCCGCCGACCTGCCCCTGGTGGTGGATCACTTCCGCTACTTTGCCGGCTGCATCCGCGCCCAGGAGGGCTCCGCCGCCGAGCTGGACCAGAACACCGTCAGCTACCACTTCAAGGAGCCCATCGGCGTGGTCGGCCAGATCATCCCGTGGAACTTCCCCCTGCTGATGGCCGCCTGGAAGCTGGCCCCGGTACTGGCGGCCGGCTGCTGCAGCGTGCTCAAGCCCGCCGAGCAGACCCCGGTCACCATCATGCTGATGATGGATCTCATCAAGGACATCCTGCCCCCCGGCGTGGTCAACGTGGTCAACGGCTTTGGCGCCGAGGCGGGTCAGGCGCTCGCCACCAGCAACCGGATCCAGAAGCTCGCCTTCACCGGTTCCACCGAGGTGGGGGCCCACATCCTGCGCTGCGCCGCCGACAAGCTCATCCCCTCCACCGTGGAGCTGGGCGGCAAGTCCCCCAACATCTACTTCGCCGACGTGATGCAGCACGAGAGCAGCTACATCGACAAGGCGGTGGAAGGGATGCTGATGACCTTCTTCAACCAGGGGGAGGTGTGTACCTGCCCCTCCCGCGCTCTGGTGCAGGCCAGCATCTATGACGACTTCATGGACCGGGTGCTGGCCCGCGCCCGCACCATAGTGCAGGGCAACCCCCTCGACACCACGACCCAGGTGGGGGCCCAGGCGTCCCGCGAGCAGTTCGACAAGATCCTGAGCTACATGGAGATCGGCCGCGGCGAAGGGGCAAAAATGCTGATCGGCGGCGGCCCGGCCAAGGTGAGCGGGCTGGAGGGGGGCTTCTACATCCAGCCCACCATCTTCCACGGCCAGAACAAGATGCGGGTGTTCCAGGAGGAGATCTTCGGGCCGGCGCTCGGGGTCACCACCTTCAAGGACGAGGCGGATGCCCTGGCCATTGCCAACGACACCCAGTACGGGCTGGGGGCGGGCCTGTGGACCCGGGACAGCAATCTGGCCTGGCGCATGGGGCGCGGCATCCAGGCCGGCCGGGTCTGGGTCAACTGCTACCACGCCTACCCGGCCCATGCGGCCTTTGGCGGCTACAAGAAGTCGGGGATCGGTCGTGAGACCCACAAGATGATGCTGGACCACTACCAGAACACCAAGAATCTGCTGGTGAGCCACGACATCAACCCCCTCGGCTTCTTCTAAGCCCATCCCGTGATCCACAAGGGCGCCTGCGGGCGCCCTTTTCATTGCTGGTGCGGTCGCGGTCAGAGCTGTGCCTGCCCGGCGCCGATCCCCAGCTGTTGGCGATAGCGCTGGGGGGCACAACCCTGTTCGCGCTGGAACATGGCGATAAAAGCCGAGGTGGAGGCGTAACCGAGGCGCCAGGCGATCTCCTGCACCGGCATCTCGCCCCGCAGCCAGTCCAGCGCCTTCACCAGCCGCAGCCGGGTGCGCCACTGGCCCAGGCTCATGCCAAGCTCCTTCTGGCAGCGCCGCGCCAGGGTGCGCTCCGTGGTGTGCAGCGCCCTGGCCCACTCCACCAGCGTGCGGTTGTCCTCCGGCGCCGCCTGCAATGCCGCCAGCAAGGGTGCCAGCAGGCGATCCCGGCTCTGGGGCAGGTAGCTCGGCTGGCAACGGGTGCGGGCCAGCTTCTCGATGAAGAGCTCACCCTGACGGGCATCCCACTCATCCTCCATGTGGCCGACCCGGCGCTGGGTGAAGTCCTCCAGCAGGGCCCGCAGCAAGGGGGTGAGCGCCAGCAGCTGGGGTTCCCGTGGCAGGCGCGGTGCCAGGGCGTGGCTCACGTAGATGGAGGTGTAATCCAGGGTCTGCTCGTTGAAGGCGGTGTGGGGCAGGTCCGCCGGCACCCAGATGAGGTAGTCCGGAGGCGCCACCAGCCGCTCTCCCCCCACCTCCACCACCATGACCCCCAGGCTGATGAGGCTGAGCTGACCCCAGGGGTGGGCGTGCTCGGCGCAGGCGTTGCCCCCCTGGATCTGGCTGTAGCGAAAGTAGAGGGGGTTGGGGTCGGCCAGCAGGCGATCCTGCTCGGCCAGGGTGAGGGTGCCCATGCAGATTGTCCCAAAGCGGTTATGACATGTCTTATTTACGCTACTTACCTCGTTCAAGACAAGGCTAGACTCTCCCCATCGTACCAAGGAGTGCCTATGCTTTTTCTCTTCCCCCTGCTCGCCATCCTGATCTGGGCCGCCAATACCGTGGTCTCCAAGGCCGCCGCCGGCGTGCTGGATCCCGCCGCCATCTCCTTCTATCGCTGGGTGATCGCCGCCCTCGCGCTCTCCCCCTTCTGCCTGCCGCAGCTCTGGCGCCGCCGGGCCGACATCCGCCCCTGGCTCGGCAAGCTGCTGGTGCTCTCCCTGCTCGGCATGGTGCTCTACCAGTGCCTCGCCTACTACGCCGCCCACAGCACCTCGGCCACCAACATGGGGGTCATCGGCTCCCTGCTGCCCCTGCTCACCCTGCTCATCGGGGCCTGCTGCTTTGGCCAGAAGCCGGGCAAGCAGGCGCTGCTCGGCATGAGCCTCTCCCTGTTCGGGGTGCTCTGGCTGCTGGGTCAGGGCAACCCCCTGGCACTGCTGCACAGCGGCATCAACCCGGGCGATGGCATGATGCTGCTGGGGGCGGCCAGCTATGCCCTCTATGGCCTGCTGATCCGCCGCTGGCAACTGCCGTTCGGCCCCTGGCTCAACCTCTACCTGCAGATCCTGCTGGCAGTGCTGCTGCTCATCCCGGTGGCCCTCTCTGCCGACTCCCTGGCCATTCCCGCCCAGGGCTGGAGCATGGTGCTGTTCGCCAGCCTCGCCTCCTCCATCTTCGCCGCCTACTGCTGGATGCGCGGCCTCGCCACCCTGGGGGCGGAGCGCACCTCGGTCTTCATGAACCTGATGCCCCTGTGCACGGCCCTCATCGCCGTCATCACCCTGGGGGAGCCCATTCACGGCTATCACCTGCTGGGGGGCGGCCTCATCCTGACCGGGGTCATGCTCTCCCAGCTCAAGCCGAGGGTACGCCGTCCTCTGCCAGAAGGGGCTTGAGCCGGCCAGCACCATGAAAGAAGGGAGCCTCGGCTCCCTTCTTGCTGCCCTCGTCAGGGCACACCTGACCTTTTCGCCAGGGTGACGTCTCCACCTTAATCCCTGCCCCCCCGCCCCTTGTCATGGGCGGCGAAGGCGCTGCGGGCCGCACGGATGCCATTCATGCAGGCGGGCACTCCGGCATAGACGGCGACCTGGAGCAGGATCTCGATGATGGTCTCCCGGCTGACCCCCACATTGAGGGCGGCCCGGATATGGAACTCGAGCTGTCCGGGCGCCGTGCCCATTCCCATCAGGGTCGCCACCGTGAGTATCTCGCGGGTGCAGAGATCGATGCCGGGACGGGCGAGCACATCGGCAAAGGCAAACCCCAGCACCAGCTCGGCAAGTTCCGGTGGCAGGGCATCCAGGCTGGCGGCGACTCGCGTGGGTGCCTGGGGATCGAGCCGGGCCAGCAGCGCGAACGCCCGTTCATGGCGATCCGTGTGCGAGCCGCTCATGCGTTCACCCCCTTCATCCCCTCGGCAGTATAGCGCTCCCCCGCCACCGGCAGGGTCCGGATGGCCTGGCCCAGGGCCCCGAGCTCCGCTGGGGAGAGGCGCACCGAGAGGGCGCCGAGGTTATCCTCAAGGTGGGTCAGGCGCCGGGTGCCGGGGATGGGCACTATCCCCTCCCATTGCGCCAGCAGCCAGGCCAGGGCTATCTGCGCCGCCGTGCACCCCTTCTGCCGGGTCAGGGCCATGACCGCCTGCACCAGGGTGCGGTTGGTGGCGAGGTTCTCCCCCTGAAAGCGCGGCAGACTGGCCCGAAAATCCCCTTCCTCGAACACCGCCTCCTGCTGGTAACGCCCGGTCAGAAACCCGCGCCCCAGGGGGGAGTAGGCCACCAGACCAATCCCCAGCTCCCGGCAGACGGGCAGCACCGCCGCCTCCACCTCCCGGGTCCAGAGGGAGTATTCGGTCTGCACCGCCGCCACCGGGTGCACGGCATGGGCGCGCCTCAGGGTGGCCTCGCTCACCTCGCACAGACCGATGCGGGCTATCTTGCCCTCCTGTACCAGCTGCGCCAGCCCGGCCATGGTCTCATCGACGGGATGGGCCGGATCGAGGCGGTGCACATAGTAGAGATCGATCTGCTCGATGCCGAGGCGGCGCAGGGAGCCCTCGCAGCTCTGGCGCGCATAGCGGGCGCTGTTGTCGAGGGTACGCCTGTACTCCCCGTGCTGGCGCACGATGCCAAACTTGGTGGCGACCTTCACCTGCCCCCGCCGGGTCGCGAGAAAACGCCCGATCAGCGCCTCGTTGTGGTGGGGGCCGTACATGTCGGCGGTGTCGAGCAGGTCGATGCCCCGCTCCACCGCCTCCGCCAGCACTCGCAAGGACATCTCATCGTCCCGCGGCCCGTAGAATTCGCTCATCCCCATGCAGCCCAGCACCAGGGCAGAGACCTGCAGGTTGGCTCCCAGTGTTCGTCGTTGCATCGCATTTTCTCCCTGACAAGTTGCAGGGGAGTATGGTCTTCCGAAAATTAATGAGATATAGAGATAACTGGCAACCCATTTTCCGATTATGGAAACACTATGCACGATCCCCTGCTCTGGGACGACGCCCGCGTCTTCCTGGCCATCGCCCGCAGCGGCACCCTGAGCGGTGCCGCCCACGCCCTTCGCATGGGGGTGGCCACCGTCTCCCGGCGCCTGGACAGGCTGGAGGCGGCCCTCGGCCTGCCCCTGTTCAGCCGCCACCAGCAGGGCTATCGCCTGACCGACGACGGGGAGGCCCTGCTTGAGCGAGCCGAGGCGCTGGAACATGCGGGGCTGGCCTTTGGCGAGGCGGGGCAGTTGCAGGGACAGGTGGCCGGCACCGTGCGCCTCGCC
Source organism: Aeromonas sp. TW 6 (assembly GCF_013168745.1). NCBI lineage: Bacteria > Pseudomonadati > Pseudomonadota > Gammaproteobacteria > Aeromonadales > Aeromonadaceae > Aeromonas > Aeromonas sp. TW 6. The sequence continues at coordinate 13,762 of NZ_JABERS010000008.1, forward strand.
ACCGCCGAGAACCTGGCCAATCCCCTCATCATCCCCTCCCTGCCGACGCTCTTTGCCCAGCACCCCGAGCTGAGGGTGGAGCTGGTCACCGGGGTGCAGACGGTGAACCTGCACCGGCGCGATGCCGATCTCGCGGTGCGCATGGTCAAGCCCGATGCCGGCCACCTCACCCTGCGGCGCCTGGGCACCCTGGGCTTTGGCCTCTACGGGGCCGGCGCCTACCTGGATGCCCGCAGCCCCGGGGTGGATGCCGCCAGCTTCGATCAGGATGACTTCATCGGCTGGAACGAAACCCAGAGCCACCTGCCCGCCGCCAGATGGATGACCCGCATGCTGCGCGGCCGCCCCTGCCGGGTGGAGACCGGCACCCTGGCGGCCCAGCTCGCCGCCGCCCAGGCCGGTCTGGGGCTCGCGGTGCTGCCCCACTACCTGGCCCGCCAGACGGATCTGGTCTGCCTGCTGCCGGAGCTCGGGGTGGATCAGCCCATCTGGCTGGTACTCCACAGCGATCTCGCCCACTCCCGGCGGGTGCGGGCCGTGGCGGATCACCTCATCGCCCTGTTCGAGCGCGCCCGCACCGCCCTGCACCCCTTCTCGGGCGACCCCAGATAGAGGGGCCTGGTCGCATCGGGGCGAAACAAAAGGGAGCTCAAAGGCTCCCTTTTATCTGCGCGGCATGGTGTGCGCGGCCTCTTCGGCGTTGTGCCAGCGGCGGGGTCACGACTCCCGGCGCCAGTGGTAGCGCCGCTCCGGGCGGCCACGCTGGCCGTAGTTGAGCTCCACGTCCAGCCGATCTTCTGACTCCAGAAACTCCAGGTAACGGCGGGCCGTAGTGCGACTCAGGGAGAGGCGCAGGGCCACGGTGTCGGTGGAGAAGGTGTTGTCCGGCTCCCCCGCCAGCAGGTCCAGCACCTGGCGCAGGGTGATGGCGTCGATCCCCTTGGGGGTTTCCCGCGCCTCCCGCCCCTGGTTGCGCGCCTTGCCCATCAGGCGGTCCAGATCGCTCTGGGCCAACTCCCCCGGCTCGCACAGGCGGCGATGCAGGACCAGGATCTCCTCCAGGCTCTGCTGGATGCGAAACAGCCGCAGCGGCTTGATGACGTAATCCTGGACTCCCAGGTTGAGGGCCTGCTGTATGGTCTCCACGTCGCAGGAGGCGGTCACCATCATCACCATCACCTCCCGGTTGTGGCTGCGCAGCCGGCTCACCCACTCCAGGCCCGAGCCATCGGGCAGGGAGATGTCGACCATCAGCAAGCGGGGCTCGCTCCCCGCCATCAGGCGATCCGCCTCGGCCAGGGTGCCGGCCCGCCCCATCAGGGAGAACCCGGCCGTGGAGGAGACCAGCTCCCCCAACATGGCGCCTATCCGCTCGTCATCCTCGATAATCAGCGTGAAGATTGGCTTCATGACTTACACCAATTGGTTTTTATTCAAATAGATACCGAACAGGGTCGTCTGCTCGGCGGTGCGGCGCCATTCTATCACGCCCCCCCGCCTGGCCACCGTCTTCTTGACCAGGAAGAGGCCGACCCCGTGATCCCCGGTCTGGCGGCTGACACCGTAGTCGAACAGGTGATCCGCCAGCGCCTCGTCCACCCCCTCGCCACTGTCCTCCACCTCGATCACCAGCCGCCGCCCCAGATCATCGAGGGAGAGCAGCACCCTGGGCGCGGCGTGCTCGCGGTTCCCCCAGGCGGCGCGAATGCCGTTGTCCAGCAGGTTGCCGATGCAGGTGATGAGATCCGCCGACACCTCGGCCGGATACTCCCCGAGGGCCGACCCCGCATCCAGCACCAGCTCCACCCCCAGCTCCCGCGCCCGGCTGAACTTGCCGAGGATGAGCCCGGCCACCGGCTTGTTCTCGATGACCCGCAGCAGATCCTGCAACATGTTCTGGCAGGCTTCGTTCTCCTGCTGGATGAGGTCTACCGCCTGATCCACGTGGCCGAGCTGGAGCAGGCCGGAAAGGCTGCTGAGCTTGTTGGCGAATTCATGGGTCTGGATACGCAGCATCTCGCCGTACTGGCGCAGGTGGGTCACCTGCATGCCCAGGCTGCCAGTGCCGTCTGGCCGGCTGAAGATGAGCATGCGCCCCGGCTCGCGACCGCTGAGCTCCTGCCAGTGGCCGACGAAGTCATCCCCCTGCACGGTGAACCTGACCGCCCCCCCTTGCTGCAACGTGGGCACGAGGCCGGGGGCCAGCTCCGCCAGGGAGCGACCCAGCAGGGCGTGGCGCCCGGTGCCGGGCAGTCGCAACTGATAGAAGGCGGCGCTGTTGAGCATGGTGATCCTGTGCTGGTTGTCCAGGGCCACTATCCCCTCCGAGATCCCCTCCAGCACCAGATCCTGCTGGGCGAAGCGATTGGCGATGGTTTCCGGCTCCAGATCCAGCAGGGTGCGGCGCAGCAGGTGCTGCACCCAGAGCGCCAGCAGCAGGCCACACCCCAGCACCGCCGCGATGGCGCCGACCAGCAGGGCGATCCGCTCCTGATAGGTGCCCTCCACGGTGCGCATCAGATAACCTACCGCCACCGCGCCGATGGCCTGGCCATCGGGCCCCACCACGGGAGCGAAGCAGCGGATGGCGGGGCCCAGGGTGCCCACGTCCCGGGAGCAGTAGCTCTCGCGCGACTGGAGTGCAGGCCAGATGTCCTCCCCCCGGAAGGTCTGGCCCACCAGCTCGGGGGAGGGGTGGCTCAGGCGCCTGGCATGTTCGTCGGTCACCACCATGTAGGCGGCGTCGGTGCGGCTGCAGATCCCCTGCACATAATCCCGCAGCCCGGGATCGCTCCCCTTCTCCAGGGCCTGGACCACCCGGCTGTCTGCCGCCAGCACCCGGGCCAGATCGCTCCCCTTCTCCTTCAGGTTGTTCTCCAGCAGGTGGCGCATGAAGAGGGCGAGCAGACAGCCCAGGATCAGGATCAGCAGTAGTGACAAGCCAAGCGAGAGGGTGACTAGCTGGTGGCGCAGTTTCATCGTTCAACCTTGCAGCGGACGGGAAAGCCCAGGGTGAGGGTGTCCCCCGGCCGGGTCAATGGCCAGCCTGGCGCACCTCAAAGGTGGCCACTCTAGCGCCTCCCCCGGCCGTTGTCGGTTAGCTGGCCCGCAAAGCCATATAAAAACTTAAACACCACGGCCCGGGCAAAAAACCTGAACGTGAGCTGTATCACACTATTTACTTAGCCTGCGAAATAAATATAATGCTTCGCAAGCTAAGTAATTGAGGTGCCCGTCATGAAAAAGGATCTGGAGATGTTGCGAGAACTCTCCCTCGCCGAGCAGCTGGGGCGACTGCACCGGCTCTGGCGCACCGTGGCCGATCTCGAGCTGGCACCTCTGGGGCTCACCCATCCCCGCTGGACCGCCCTGTGGAAACTCAGCCGCCTCGGCGGCCACCTCAGCCAGAAGACCCTGGCCGAGGCCCTGGAGATAGAGCTCCCCTCCCTGATGCGAACCCTGGGTCAGCTCGAGGATCAGGGGCTGGTCGAGCGCCACTGCTGCAGCCAGGACAAGCGGGCCCGCATCGTCACCCTGACCCCGGCGGGCAAGGCGCTGCTCGATCAGATCGAGGGCCGCATCATCGCCGTGCGCCGGGAGCTGCTCACCGGCATCAGCCAGCAGGAGCTGGCCCAGTTTGAAGACATTGTGCACCGCATCTCCGCCAACGCCCTCGGCAAGATAGCCGCACAGCATGAAGAGAGAGAATAAGATGACACCGGATCAACAATTCAAGCGCTGGATAAAGTGGGCCATCGTCTGCTTCGTCCTGGTGTTTGGCTACTTTCTGCTGGCCGACATCAAGATGCCCCTGACCCCCCAGGCCATGGCCACCCGGGTCGTCACCCGGATGGCCCCCCAGGTCAGCGGCAAGGTGGTCGAAGTCGCCGTCGCCAACAACCAGCACGTCAAGCAGGGGGATCTGCTGTTCGCCCTCGACCCGGAACCCTTCCAGCTCGCCGTGGATCAGGCCAGGCTCGCCCTGGATCAGGCCAGGCAGCAGAACCGCCAGCTGGACGCGACCCTGACCGCCTACGAGGCGGAGTACAGCTCGCTGCGCACCCAGGCCGACCAGAAACAGCGGGAAGCGGCGCGCATCGACGCCCTCTACCGCCGTCACATGGTCTCTGAACAGCAGAAAGATGACGCCGACAGCGCCGCCCGCACCGCCCGTGCTAACCTGCTCGGCAGCCAGGCCCGGGTAGAGCAGGCCCGCGTCAACCGCGGCTTGCCAGGGGAAGACAACCTGCTGCTGCGCCAGGCCCGCAACCGCCTCGCCCAGGCCGAGCTCAACCTCGCCTACAGCCGGGTTCATGCGAGCCAGGACGGCATCATCACCAACCTGCAGCTCAAGCCTGGCAGCGTGGCCAATGCGGGCTCCCCCCTGCTGGCCCTGGTCTCCGAGCAGGTGGACGTGATCGCCGATTTTCGCGAGAAGAGCCTGCGCCACGTCAGCGCCGGCAGTCAGGCCCTCGTCGCCTTCGACGGCGAGCCCGGTCGCCTCTATCCTGCCCGCGTCGCCAGCCTGGATGCCGGGGTCAGCGCCGGCCAGTTTGACGCCAACGGCCAGCTTGCGAACCCTGTCGAGTCCGATCGCTGGGTGCGGGATGCCCAGCGCCTGCGCCTGCACCTGACCCTGGAGCAACTGCCCGCCCACCTGCCGGCCGGGGCTCGCGCCACGGTGCAGCTGCTGCCGGACAACACCCTGACCGGGCTGCTGGCCCGCGGCCAGATCCGTCTGCTCAGCCTGCTGCACTACATCTATTGAGATGACGACCATGAACCTGTGGCACAGACCCCTCACCCCCAACGAACTGCGCCAGTGTCTGCGCATCGCCTTTGGCTGTACCCTGGGGTTTGTGCTGTGCAAGATCTTCGGCTGGAGCAACGGGGTCTTCTTCACCGTCACCCCGGTGCTGCTGCTCGGCCTGGTGCCGGTGATGAACGGTCACGCCGCCCGCCAGCTCATCGCCTCCGCCGCCATGTGCGGTCTGGAAGTGGGGCTGCTCGGCGGCCTGTTCGGCGGCCACCCTGGGCTCATGACCCCCCTGGTCTTTTTGCTCTTCCTCTACCGTTTCGCCGCCATGTCCCGGGGCAGCCTGTTCCTGTTCGGTGCCAACGGGGTGCTCAGCCTCAGCATCATGCTGCACTTTGCCAGCTACCCCGGGATTGATCTGAACGACCTCATCTTCAGCAACCTCTGGGCCAGCGTCCTGTCGGTGCTCATCGCTTATCTGATGACGGCCCTCATTCCGGACGTGGAGGAGCGCCCCAGGCCGGCCCCCTCCCCCAAGGCGCCGCACCGGATGCGCCACGAAGCCCTGCTGGGGGCGTCCATCGCGACCCTCTCGTTCCTGGTGTTCCAGATCTTCGATCTGCGCGACTCCATGTCCGCCCAGGCCACCACCCTGCTGCTGCTCTTCCCCATGCACTGGAACGGCGCCCTGGACTATGCCCGCAAGCGGGCCATGGGCACCCTGCTGGGGGTGAGTTTCGGCATCCTGGGGCAGCTGGTGCTCTATGACTGGTCCGGCTTGCTGCTGCTGGTGACCCCGGTGCTCTGGCTCGGCGCCATGCTGTTCAGCTATGCCCATGTGAAGGAGGCGAGCGGCTCCGGAGTCGGCTTCGGTGCCCTCACCACCCTCGGCATCCTGTTCGGCCAGTACCTGACCCCGGGTAACGACCTGGTGTTCAGCGCCCTCTATCGGGTGAGCAGCATCCTCTTTGCCATCGTGGTCACCTTGCTCGCCTGCTACCTCATCCACCGGCTGCTCAATCGCTTCGAGGCGACACGGTTCGGCCACTGACCCTTTTCTGCAGCCATTGGACGGCTCCCTTTCGCCCCGCTTGCCTGCCGGGGCGTTTTTTTGCCTGCTCCACGGACCAGAGGGAGACGGACGCATCCCGACGCAGGGCTCCCGCCACGAGGTTGCAGTTGTGCCTCATCCTGTTAGGCTCAAGGCCATATGACACCGTTGTGAGGATCAAACATGAAACACGCCAAGCTCTTTCTACTGGGGGCGGGCGCCATCACCCTGCTCGGCGGCTGCGATCTGGGCAGCGGCAAGCTGGGAGTGACCGGCGGCGATCCCGTCACCTACCTGTGTGAACAGAACCAGAAAGTGCAGGTTCGCTACTTCTCCCTCTCGGACGATAGCCTGAACTTCGTCAAGCTCTCCCTCCCCGATGGCAAGGATTACACCCTGCCCCAGGCGGTTTCCGCCTCCGGCGCCCGCTATACCGACGATCACGAGGTGGTCTGGTGGAACAAGGGCAAAGAGGGGTTCGTCGAGATGCGTGATGACGCCGGGGAGTGGCAGAGCCGCTACAACGACTGCAAGGAGCAGTGATCCGCGCCGTCATGGCACAGAGCCCACACGAAACACCCCGGCCTGGCCGGGGTGTTTGTCATTTCACTTCCACTTCGAATCGGGCCACAACCCGAGCCGGAATGGCTTGCTGATTCTGCTCCGATGGCCGGTAGCGCAGCTGCGCCAGCCCGGAGATGGCGATGAGATCCAGCACGCCGGGAGGCTGGGACTCCAGTACCTCTGGGCTGAACAGCGTGCCATTGGAATCGATGAGGTAGCGAAGGGTCACATACCCCTTGACCGGCCTCTTCGCCGGCAGCCCCCCGACCGGGTTAAAACTGATGGCATCCCCCACCAGCACCCAGTATTCGGGCAGCGTTTCCCAGGTGACATCCACCGGAGGCTGATTCAGCTTGGCGGTGGGGCTGGCACAGCCCCCGAGCAGGGCCAGGACGGCCCACAGCAACAACCCTTTCACTCGCACTCGACATTCCCTCTTCGTTGTATCGCTCGATTCCATGAGCGACGCGCCAGTGTCAGGCAAAGGGGCTCATCCGGGAAGCCCCCATCTGGCAGGCAAAAAAAAGCCAACCCCGGAGGGCTGGCCTTGTGATCTCTCACGGCTCAGGCGCGCTTGTCGCTTACCACCAGCCAGAGGGCATGAACCATGCCGGGCAGACCGCCCAGCAGGGTCAGCACTATGTTGATGAGGAAGTGGAGGCTGAAGCCTACCTGGATAAAGGCGCAGACCGGGGGGAGAAAGATGGCCAGCAGGATCTTGAGCAGATTGTTCATCGGGATTCCTCGTGTAAACAGCGCTTGGGGTTGGCCTAACCATAAACACCCAAGGCCTCAACTGCAAACCAGACAGGGGATCCGCTCTCCTCCTTTTCGCCAGGCGTTGAGGTCGTGAACCATCTGATTGCGGCTGCCACGCCACAGCAGGCCGGGATCCGCCAGGGCCTTCTCGAACCTGCCGTCCACCAGCACGTCCAGCAAGGCCACCAGCTCGCGCTGGGCCGGCGAAAGCTCATCCAGGCGATAGCCGGTCCAGCACCAGATGTCTTTGCCGGGACACTCGGCCCGCACCCGTTTCACCAGCGCCAGCACGTGGGGCACGTTGGCCGGGTGGAGCGGATCGCCGCCGGAGAGCGACAGACCCCGGCGCTTGATGCGGCTGTCGTTGAGATCCTGGATGATGCGATCGCTCATGGCCTCATCGAACGGCCTGCCGCCATCGAGGCGCCAGGTGCTCTGGTTGTAGCAGCCAGGGCACTGGTGCTCGCAGCCCGACACGAACAGGGTGGCGCGGGTGCCGGGGCCGTTGATCACGTCGACCGGGTAGTACTGGTGGTAGTGCATTCGAGTTCTCTGGGTTAACGGCCAACCCCCTCCCAACCTCCCCCTTCGAAAGGGGGAGGAGCTTCTTTGCCCCCTCCCCTGCCAAGGGGAGGGCTGGGGTGGGGTCTGCTCGCTTACATATGCTTGACCCGGCGCTTCACCTCTTCCTGCTTGCCCGCGTTGAAGGGGCGCGCATCCGGGCTGCCGAGATAGCCGCACACCCGGCGGGTCACCGACACCTTGGCCGGGTCGTGGTTGCCGCAGCGCGGGCAGGTGAAGCCCTTGGAGGTGCACTCGAACTCGCCGGTGAAGCCGCAGTCGTAACACTCGTCGATGGGGGTGTTGGTGCCGTAGTAGGGCGCCTTGTCATAGCTGTAGTCCCAGACGTTCTCGAGCGCCTCCAGGTTGTGCTGGATGTTGGGGTACTCGCCGTAGCAGATGAAGCCGCCGCTGGCGATGGGCGGATAGGGCGCCTCGAAGTCCAGCTTGTCGTAGGGGTTCACCTGCTTCTCCACGTCCAGGTGGAAGCTGTTGGTGTAGTAGCCCTTGTCGGTCACCCCGGCCACCACGCCAAACTCCTTGGCGTCGATGCGGCAGAAACGGGTGCAGAGGTTCTCGCTCGGGGTGGAATAGAGGCTGAAGCCGTAGCCGGTCTCCTCCTTCCACTCGTCGGTGGCCGCCTTGAGCCGCGCGATGATGGCGATGGCCTTCTGGCGCAGGGTCTCGCTGTCGAACAGGTGGACGTCTGTGCCATAGAGGGCGTTGATGGTCTCGTGTACCCCGATGTAACCCAGCGAAATGGAGGCGCGGCCATGTTTGAAGATCTCGCTGATGTTGTCATCGGCCTTGAGGCGCACCCCGCAGGCCCCCTCCATGTAGAGGATGGGGGCGACCCGGGCCTTGACCCCGTCGAGGCGCTTGATGCGGTACATGAGCGCTGTCTTGGCCACCCGCAGGGCGGCGTCCAGCTTGTCCCAGAAGTCCGCTTCATCGCGGGATTTCAGGGCAATGCGCGGCAGGTTGAGGCTCACGACCCCCAAGTTGTTGCGCCCCTCGTGGACCAGCTCGCCATTCTCCTCGTAGGCACCGAGGAAGGAACGGCACCCCATGGGGGTCTTGAAGGAGCCGGTGACCTTGACCACCTGGTCGTAGTTGAGGATGTCCGGGTACATACGCTTGGAGGCGCACTCCAGGGCCAGCTGCTTGATGTCGTAGTTGGGATCGCCCGGCCGATGGTTGAGGCCGTCCTTGATGGCGAACACCAGTTTCGGGAAGACGGCGGTCTTCCTGTTCTTGCCAAGGCCGGCGATGCGGTTGCCGAGGATGGCGCGCTGGATGAGGCGTGACTCCCAGCTGTCCCCGAGGCCAAAGCCGAAGGTGACGAAGGGGGTCTGGCCGTTGGCGGTGTGCAGGGTATTCACCTCGTATTCCAGGGACTGGAAGGCGTCGTGGCACTCCTTCTCGGTGCGGGCCATGGCATAGGCATCCACGTCCCTGATCCCCCACTCCTCGGCCACCTCCCGGTGCTTGTGCCAGCTGATGGTCACATAGGGTGCCAGCACTTCGTCGATACGGTTGATGGTGGTGCCGCCATAGATATGGCTCGCCACCTGGGCGATGATCTGGGCGGTCACCGCAGTGGCGGTGCTGATGGATTTGGGGGTGTCGATCTCCGCGTTGCCCATCTTGAAGCCGTGGGTCAGCATCCCCTGCAGATCGATCAGCATGCAGTTGAACATGGGGAAGAAGGGGGAGTAGTCGAGATCGTGGAAGTGCAGGTCGCCGCTCTCGTGGGCCTGCACCACGTCACGGGGCAGCATGTGACTGATGGCGTAATGCTTGGCGACGATGCCCGCCAGCAGGTCACGCTGGGTCGGGATCACCTTGGAGTCCTTGTTGGCGTTCTCGTTGAGCAGGGCCGCGTTGGTCTGCTCCACCAGGCCGCGGATCTCCTGGGCCAGGCGGCCACGGGCCTCGCGGGCCTGATCCCGGTCGTGACGGTACTCGATGTAGGCGCGGGCGATAGCCTTGTCGTCGGATGCCATCAGGTGGTTCTCGACCCGGTTCTGGATCTCGTGGATGTCCACCTCGCCGCGCCCTTCCAACTCCTGGCAGACCGCGTTTGCGATGCCCGCAGCCAGCGCCGGGTTGGCCTGATTGACCGCTTCCGCCGCCCGGCTCACCGCCTCGGCGATCAGTTGGCCATTGAATGGTGCACGACATCCATCGCGTTTGATCACTACCGGTTTCATCGAATATCCCCGCATTAAAGGCCTGGCGGCCACCCTCGGCTCGCCCTATGGAGTCCCCTTCCCCGCACCTGTCCCCGGCGCAAATAAAATCAGCCGGGGCTTGCAACACCTGGGCTGACACTGAGAGGGTGACGACTTATACACAGCTTAACAACACAACATATGGGTATTTTTATTTCACTAACCCCTATATGTGGGGCTATTAGGCACCAAAGCGATACCCTGTTTCTTGATCCAGAACAGGTTTTGGGAGGAGTGGGGCAGTTCACAACCAGCGTCAAAAGGGGCTTTTTGAGCCTACCCCAGACGGGGGGCGGGCTGGCGCCTCATCCGCCCGGCCAGAAAAAGAATTCCCCCTCCGACAGTAGTTGACCGGGACAGCGCTGCACCAAAATGGACATAATGGGTGACGACTCTCCCTGTCCATCTGGAAGCGACATGACCAACCCTCCCTTGCGGCTGTTGTTACTGCTGCTGTGCACCCTCCCGCTGCGGCTGTGGGCCGCCGAGATCCTGGTGATCAGCAGCTACCACCCCGAATACCTGTGGGACAGAAGCTACAGCGCCAGCCTGGAGGCCCACCTGGGTGGCCACCACCGCTTCGACTACTTCTACATGGACACCAAGCGCCGCTCTCCTGACGACTTCGACCGGATCGCCGAGCAGGCGCTCGCCTACTACCGGCAGAGCAAGCCGGAGCTGGTGATCCTCGGCGATGACAACGCCATCAACTACCTGGCCAGAGACATCGCCGCGCTCGGCACCCCTGTGGTGTTTCTCGGCATGAACGAGAATCCGCGCCACAAGGGGCTGGTCGGCCATCCCATGATCACCGGCGTGCTGGAGCGCCCCCTGCTCAAGCGCAACATCAGCGAGATGAGCCAGATGATGGGGGGGATCAAGAAGGCACTGGTGCTGTTCGACTCGAGCAATGTCTCCCTCACCGCCATCGAGGACGAGTTCAGGAGCCAGACCGAGCTGCGCATCGGCCAGACCCTGGTCAACAGTCAGCTGATCGGCAACTACGGCCTGTGGCAGGAGGCCGTGCTCGGCGCCAGGCAGAGTGGCCATGACGCCATCTTCGTCGGCCTCTATCACACCCTCACCGACGATCAGGGCAGGCACGTGGACGAGCAGCAGGTGCTGGCGTGGACCAGCGCCCACAGCCCGGTACCGCTGTTCTGTTTCTGGGAGTTTACGGTGGGCAAGGGCAAGGCCATCGGCGGCCTGGTGCTGGATGGCCGCGATCAGGGGGCCAAGGCAGCCGAGCTGGTCAACGCCATCCTGGCGGGGGCCCAGCCCAGGACTCTGGCACCGCGCGCTGCCCTGCGCGGCGAATATGTCTTCAGCAAGAGCGAGCTGGCCCGCTGGCAACTCACCCTGCCCGACAAGTGGCGCTACAAAATACTCTGGCGTGAGTGACGCGCCGCCCCAAACAAAGAACCCGGCCACAAGGCCGGGTTCTTTCAAGTGAGAGGGAGAGCGCCTCAGCCTTGCAGCGCCTGCTGCAGCTCCTCTTCGGTCCAGATGGTGATGCCGAGCTCCTGGGCCTTGGCGAGCTTGGAGCCCGCCGCCTCACCGGCCACCAGCACATCCGTCTTGGCCGACACCGATCCCGCTACCTTGGCACCGAGCGCCTGCAGCGCCGCCTTGGCGTCATTGCGCGAGAGCTGGGTGAGGGTGCCGGTCAGCACGAAGGTCTTGCCGGCAAACGGCTGCTCTGCGGCTTCTTTCTTCTCGATGGCCGGCCAGTGGATGCCGGCGGCCAGCAGGGCCTCCAGCACCTCCACGTTGTGGGGCTGACGCAGGAAGTAGTAGACGTGCTTGGCCACCACCTCGCCTACGTCCGCCACTGCCAGCAGCTGCTCCACGGACGCAGCGCGCAATGCATCCAGGGTGAGGAAGTGGTTGGCCAGGTTCAGCGCCGTCGCCTCCCCCACCTCGCGGATGCCGAGGGCAAACAGGAAGCGTGGCAGCGTGGTGCTGCGGGCCGCATCGATGGCCGCCACCAGGTTGAGGGCCGACTTTTGCCCCATCCGCTCGAGGCCGGCCAGCTGGATGGCGTTGAGGCTGAACAGATCCGCCGGGGTCTTCACCAGCCCCTTGTCCACCAGCTGCTCGACGATCTTGTCGCCGAGACCGTCCACGTCCATGGCGCGGCGGGCGGCGAAGTGCTTGATCGCCTCCTTGCGCTGCGCCTCGCAGAACAGGCCGCCGGAGCAGCGGGCCACCGCCTCCCCTTCCAGCCGCTCCACCGCGGAGCCACACACCGGGCACTGGGTCGGGAACAGGATTTCCCGGGCATCCGCCGGGCGCTGGGCCTCCACCACGGCCACGATCTGCGGGATCACGTCCCCAGCCCGGCGCACGATCACGGTGTCGCCGACCATGACGCCGAGGCGCGCGATCTCGTCCGCATTGTGCAAGGTGGCGTTGGAGACGGTGACGCCGCCGACGAACACGGGTTTGAGCTTGGCGACCGGGGTCACGGCGCCGGTGCGGCCGACCTGGAACTCGACGTTCTCGAGCAGGGTCATCTCCTCCTCCGCCGGGAACTTGTGGGCGGTGGCCCAGCGCGGGGCGCGGGCCACGAAGCCGAGCTCCCCTTGCAGGGCAATGTCGTCCACCTTGTAGACCACGCCGTCGATCTCGTAGGGGAGCTCGCCACGGCGGGCCAGGATGTCGTCATGGAAGGCTTGGCAACCGGCGGCGCCCTCTTTCAGCTTCACCTCGGGGCTGAGCGGCAGGCCCCAGGCCTTGAGCTGCATCAGGCGACCGTAGTGGGAATCCCCTAGGGCGTCGCCCCCAACTCCGACGCCGTAGGCATAAAAACTCAAACGGCGGTTGGCTGTAATTCGAGAGTCCAATTGCCTCAGACTCCCTGCAGCAGCATTACGTGGATTGACAAAAACTTTCTCACCTGACGCTGATGCTCGTTCGTTCAGATCAACAAAATCCTTCTTTCTCATGAAGGCTTCGCCACGAACCTCCAAACGTACAGGCCAATCCTTACCCTGAAGAGCCAGGGGGACAGATCTAATAGTTCGAACATTGTCAGTAATATTCTCCCCAACTCGGCCATCACCACGAGTTGCGGCTTGAACTAATATTCCGTTTTCATACAGCAAGCTAACTGCAAGTCCATCCAGCTTTGGCTCACAACAAAACTTCAAAGTACTAGTCGACTTTAAGCGCCCTTCAATACGATGAACAAAATCATCAAGGTCTTCATTATTAAAGACATTATCCAAACTGAGCATAGGAACTTCATGTGTCACTTGCCGGAACTCAGGCAAAGGTGCACTTCCAACACGTTGACTTGGAGAAGAAGGAGTTCGTAACGAAGGTTGCTGTTTCTCGATATCAAGCAGTTCACGCATCAGACGATCGTATTCGGCGTCCGGTACAGTGGGCTTGTCCAGCACATAGTACTGGTAGCCATAGTCGGTGAGCAGTTCACACAGTTGACGGTGGCGGGAGAGGGTATCGCTCATGGAAGAGTCTCGAAGTGTGATGGAACATTCAGTCTGGGGCACAAATAAAAATGCGGCACCGGGGTACCGCACTTTTCATGGTCAACGCCCGGGGCGCATCAGTCGCGGCTGGCCTCGTAGGCTGCCAGCTCGTGGCGATAGCGGGCGATGTCGTCGTCGCTCAGCGGGCTGCGCGAGGCGTCGGTCAGCATGGCATCGAGATCGCTGGCCAGCTGATCGGCCGCCTGCAACATGTGCTCGAACGCGAAGGCCGCGTTGCTGCGCAGGGGCAGCTGCATGAAGAGCGACACACCCGGGGTGCTGAACTGCTCCATCCGGTACGGGTTGAAGGTGCCCGGCTTGACCATGTTGATCATGGAGTAGAGCACTTCGCCCTTGCCGCCGAGATCCTCGTGGCGGTGGAAGATGTCCATCTCGCCAAACTTGAATCCGAGCGCCAGCAGGGAGGAGAGCAGGGTCGCCCCTTGCAGATCGTGGCCAGGACGCGCCATCAGGTTGATGACATAGACATCCTGCCAGATCTTCTCGACCGGGGCGGGAGCAGGCTCAGGCTCGACCGCGCGGATCGGCTCTTCGTAGGCCGGCTCGTCATCGTAGGCGGGCTCTTCATACGCAGGGGCAGGCTGGGCATAGCGGGGCGCCTGCTGCGGCGCAGGAGCGGCCTCGCGAGCACCGAAGGTCGGTGCCTGGGCATAGGCAGGCTCCACCAGCGGCTCTTCATCCAGCGGCTGCATCATGGGTTCGCGCTGAGGACGGGAACGGTGCACCGGCGTGCGGCGGATCACCTGGGCAGGCTTGCGCACCGGCGCGGCAGGGGCCTCTTCAACAGGGGCGGCAACCGGCTCGTCATAGTCCTCTTCTTCCTCATACATAGGCTGAGGGGGGACAGGGCGAGCGGCAGGCTTGCGCACCACGGGAGGCGGCAGATCGGCGTCGTCATCTTCATCATCAAAGGCGGGAACGGGGGCGACACGGCGGGGTTCGGGCTGACGGGCCTCGTCGCTGCGCAGTTTGGGCTCGGCACGACGGCCACCGCTCACCACACGCACCTGACCGATGCCATCGCTGTCGAAGGCGTCGTTGTCACGCTCACGGGACTTGGACTCCATCCGACCCAGGGGTTTCTCCTTGATCGGTGCCTGACGATTCTTTCTGTTGCTCCACAACCCGTGAATGAGCAATGCCGCGATGGCAATACCGCCCAGGGCAACCAAGATGTAACGCAATTCCTGCATTAGCTGCTTCTCTTTCTAGTTTTGCTCAGCCAAAGCGACGGCTTCACCGATATCGACCGACACTATGCGCGAAACCCCGGGCTCTTGCATCGTGACGCCAACCAGCTGCTCGGCCATCTCCATGGAGACCTTATTATGACTGATGTAAACGAACTGTACTGTGCTCGACATCTCTTTGACAAGAGAACAGAAGCGACCGACGTTCACTTCATCGAGCGGTGCATCCACCTCATCCAGCAGACAAAATGGTGCTGGATTGAGTCTGAAGATGGCAAAAACCAGCGCAAGGGCGGTTAGCGCCTTCTCCCCCCCGGAAAGCAGGGCAATGGTAGCATTCTTCTTGCCCGGAGGTCTTGCCATGATGCTCACTCCGGCCTCCAAAAGATCATCCGAGGTCAGCTCAAGCCAGGCACTGCCCCCCCCGAACACTTTTGGGAACAGGGATTTTAAATCTTCATTGACCTTATCGAAAGTGTCGCGGAAGCGTATTTGTGTTTCTTTATCAATTCTTTTAATGGCTTGGCTCAAGGTGTCGAGGGCCTGCTCCAGATCCTGGCACTGATTTTCCAGGTAGCTTGAACGGGTTTTCGCCTCCTCATACTCCTCCAGTGCCGCCAGGTTGATGGCGCCAAGCGCCTCCACCTGCGCCTCCAGCGTCTGGATCTCCTGGCGCAGCTTGCCGCGATCAGCGGCAATCAGCACCGCCTGATCGAGGTCCACCAGGCGCACGCCCAGCTCTTCGAACTGCTCGTGCAGTCCCTGCCTGCGCGTCAGGTTGCGCTCGCGCTCGAGCCGCAGAGTCGCCAGCTTCTCCTGAATTTTCACCAGCTGCTTGTGATCGGCGCTTCTGGCCTGCTCCAGCTCGGTCAGCTGACGATCCAGCTCCGCGAGCCGCTGGTGACAGGCCAGTTGCTGCGCCTCAAGATTGCGCTGTTCGACCAGCAGGGGCGACAGATCCTGACTCGGAGCGGCCCCTGGCTCCTTGAGTTCCGCCAGCTCCAGGCCGAGACGGGCCAGCTCCTGCTCGCGCAGCGTGATGAGCTGGCGCTGGTTCTGCTGTTCCAGTTGCAACCGCTGGCAGGCCGCCTGCTGCTGCTCCCGGCGAAGGCGCACCTCTTCCAGCGCCCGCTCCGCCCCGCTCACCTGCTCCTGGGCGAGCAGCAGCGCCTCGGCGAGTACCTCCCCCTGCTCCTGCAGCTCGCCAAGGGCCGCTTCATCCTGCTCAAGCCGCTCCCCGGCCGACGCCAGCCGCTGCGCCTCCTCAGCCTGCTCCTTGTCGAGCCGGGCCAGCTCTTCCCCCAGCTGGCCCAGGCGCTGCAAGCGCTCCTGGCGCTGCCCCTCGCGCAGACTCCAGGCTTCGCGCAGTTGCTGCCACCGCAGCTCCTGCTCGCGCAGGGTGTGCTGAGCCAGCTCATGGGCACTGTGCAGCTGGGCCCGCGCTGCATCGGCGGCGGCAAGCTGCTCGTCGAGTCTGTGCAGCGCCTCCCGACCCGCGGCCAGCTCGGTGTGCAGCCGCTCACGCTCACCGAGCAGCGCCAGCGTACCGAGGGCCATGCCCTCCCCCAGATCCGCCCAGTTGGGGCCGAACCAGTCGCCGGCGGGAGTGAGCAGCGACTCACCGGCAGAGAGGCTGTGCAGGCGGGACAGCGCCTCCTCCCTGCTCTCTGCCAGCCAGATGGCATTGAGGAAAGCCGGAATGTGCTCGCCCCCCAGTTGCGCCGCCAGGGTACCGGCCCTGGCTGGCTGGACCGGGCCAATCCAGAGTCCGGGTTGCGCCAGGTTGCACTCGTCCGCCGGGATTGCGGTGAGCCAGCGGCCGAGCACCTTGTCCAGCCCCCGGGCCCACTCGGGGGGAACCTGCAACCGATCCGCCAGGGTCGCGCCCGCCATCTGCTCCCCCAGGATCTGATCCAGGGTGGCGAGGCGCGCCTCCAGCTCGCGCAGCAGGCCCTGCTGGCGACCCTGCTCTGCCTTGAGCTCTTCATGGCGCGACACACCGGCCTGCCACGCTGCATCGGCTTCCTCATGGCGGGCGCGGGAGAGCGAGAGTTCCGCCGCCAGGGCATCGAGCGCCGGTTGCAGGTTCTCCCCCTCCCCGCCAAGGGGCCCGGCCTGTTCGTCTTCCAGCTTGAGGCGGGCAAGCCGGGTCTTGGCCTGCAGCTCCTGCAGGCCATTCACCTCGGCGCGGGTCTGGTTGAGCCGCCCCTGCAACTGGCCCAGCTGCTGCTGCCACAGCTGCTGACGCTGGCGCGCCTGCTCGAGCCGATCGCCCGCAGCCGCACGCACGCTCTGCTGGTCGGTAAGCAACTGCTCACACTGCTCGAGGCGCGCCGACGCCACCTCCCCCTGCAACGTGCTGTCGCCCAGTTGCTCTAGCTGGCCGGCCAGCTGGGCCTTGAGGCCGTCGATACGCTCGCCGAGGGACTGCCGCCTCGCCTGCCAGTCGCGGCCCAGCTCGCTCTGGTGCAGTTGCTGCTGCTCAAGGCGAGCGATAGCCTGCCCACCGAGAAAAATCTGTTGCTGGCGGCTCGCCTGCTCGGCCTGCGCCTCCTGGCGGGCCACCGACAGGGTGACGTGACGCCCCTCGTCGGCGGTGCGCTTGGCATCGAGGGCCGCCAGCGCCTGTTCAGTCTGGGCCAGTTCGGTCTTGGCTTCGCCAAGACGCGTCTCCAGCGCCCACAGTTCAGAGCCGATCAGTTCGCTGCGGGCCGCGCGACTGCGACTCTTGAGCTGCTTGTAGCGCTCGGCGGTCTCAGCCTGGGCCTTGAGGTGCTCGAGGCGTGAGCCCAGTTCGCCACGGATATCGCCAAGGCGTTCCAGGTTCTCCTGGGTATGGCGGATACGCTGCTCGGTCTCGCGGCGCCGCTCCTTGTAGCGGGAGACCCCGGCGGCCTCTTCCATGAACAGCTTGAGATCGGCGGGGCGGGACTCCACCAGCCGGCTGACGGTGCCCTGTTCGATGATGGCGTAACTGCGGGGCCCAAGGCCGGTGCCGAGGAAGAGGTCGGTCACGTCCTTGCGGCGGCACTTCTGGCCGTTGATCTGGTAGTGATTGGAGCCGTCGCGCAGCACTTCGCGGCGCACCGAGATCTCGGTAAAGCGGCCGAACTCGCCGGGTACCCGGTTGTGGGGATTGTCGAACACCAGCTCCACCGAGGCGCGGCCATGGGCGCTGCGGTTGATGGAGCCGTTGAAGATGACGTCGGTCATGTTCTCGCCGCGCAGATGGCGGGCGGAGCTCTCCCCCAGCACCCAGCGCACGGCGTCGATGACGTTGGATTTGCCGCAGCCGTTGGGGCCCACCACGGCAGTCATGTCGGCGTTGAGTTCGATGCGGGTCGGCTCGACAAACGACTTGAAACCGGCGAGTTTGATCAATTTCAGACGCATGGCGGCCTATGTGGGTAACGAAATAAAGAGGAGGCGGGCAGGCGACTTTACCAAATCAAAGGCTTGTTTGTAATATGCTGGCACTTTCCCCATTCACTGATGGATCTCACATGAGCCAATCACCCCACATGGTCAAAGATTCGGTCAGCGGTGCAGACTACTTCCTGCGCGGCTTCTCACTCATCCGCCAGCCCGGCATCCGCACCTTCGTGCTGATCCCCCTGCTGGTCAACTTCGTGCTCTTTGTCGGTGCCTTCTACGCCCTGTTGCTACAACTGGACGGCCTGTTCGCCTGGCTGCACCAGCAGATCCCGAGCTGGCTCTCCTGGCTTGATTACCTGCTCTGGCCCATCGCCCTCATCACCATACTGGTGGTCTTCTCCTTCATCTTCAGCTCGGTGGCCAACTGGATAGCTGCCCCTTTCAACGGCCTGCTGGCAGAGAAGGTGGAACAGATCCTCACCGGTGAAGCCATGAATGACACCGGCATGCTGGATGTGGTGAAAGATGTGCCCCGTACCTTCGGCCGCGAATGGACCAAGCTGAAATACTATCTGCCCAAGGCCATCGGCTGCCTGATCCTCTTCCTGATCCCGGTAGTGGGCCAGACCCTGGCACCCGTGCTCTGGTTCCTGCTCAGCGCCTGGATGATGGCGATCCAGTATGTCGATTATCCGTTCGACAACCACAAGATCGGCTTCATCACCATGCGCGACGCCCTCAAGCAACGTCGTGGAAAGTGCCTGAGCTTCGGCGCCCTGGTGACCCTCTTCTCCGCCATCCCGGTGGTGAATCTCTTCGTGATGCCGGTGGCCATCTGTGGCGCCACCGCCATGTGGGTAGACCAATACCGCAGCGAGCAACTTGGACGCTGAACCGCGTCATCATGATCAAAAGAGGGGGCGAAAGCCCCCTTTTCATTACTTAATCTAATGCATAGCCAAGATAGCTTGTCGCCCCAGCGCAGGGTTGTTAGGATGCGGGCCTTTCTCGCACCCTGGGATATCTCATGTTACATGCACTCTTCTTGCTCGGCCTGGTGGCCGAAGGGATGACTGGCGCGCTGGCAGCGGGTCGGCGACGGATGGATCTGTTTGGCGTCGTGATCATCGCCTCGGCGACGGCCATCGGTGGCGGTACCATTCGGGATGTGCTGCTGGGCCACTATCCCCTGCTCTGGGTCGAGCACCCCGAATACGTGCTGCTGGTGGCGGGCGCCGCCATGGCCGGGGTCATCTCGGCCCCGCTGATGCGCTACCTTGGCAAGCTGTTCCTGGCGCTCGATGCCCTGGGGCTCGTGGTCTTCTCCATCTTCGGGGCTGCCCGGGCGCTCGAGATGGGCCACGGGGCCGGCATCGCCTGCATCATGGCCGTGGTGACCGGCGTGTTCGGGGGGGTACTGCGGGACTTGCTGTGCCAGCGTATCCCGCTGGTGTTCAAGCGCGAGCTCTATGCCGCCGTCTCGCTGATCACCGCCGCGCTCTACTGCTTTGCGCTGCACCATGGGCTGCCCAACGACTGGGCCGCTTTCGGTGCCATCGGCATCGGTTTCGTGCTGCGGCTCCTGGCGGTACGCTTCAAATGGGGACTGCCCACCTTCAACTATCAGTACGCCACCCATTGAACACGCCAGTTCCTGGCCATATCGCACGGATAACGAGCAACAAAAAAGCGCCATACGGCGCTTTTTTGTTGGGCATCGGCAAATCGGCAAGAGAGTAAAAGGTCAGTTGATCCCTTCCGAGCTGAAGAAGGTCGCCTTGTCGGCGATGAAACGCACCTTGATGTTCTTGCCTTCCCCTCCCCAGACACAGCTCGTGGTGCCGAGAGCATCGTCGCAACGCTCGGCCTTGCCGAGGATGGCGCTCGCTTCGGCATAGCTCATCCCGACTTTCAGCTTGTCGTAGCTCTCGCGGTTGAGCTTGCCGCAACCAGTCAACAACAGGGCGATGAGCCCCCCGATCACAATCTGCTTCATCTTTCTCTCCTCTGGCTGGAGTCCAGAGCCTAGCAGCTTGGTCCCCCTCAATGCCAGCGGCAAAAAGACACAATCGGCACTCAACCCTTGAGGAAATCCCGACTCACCAGCTACGAACGGGGCCTGTGTCCAGGTGCACGAAGTTGTCGGAAGGGTAATAACCCACACCGCCCACCTTGAGGTTCAGGGCGGCCTTGCGCAGGTGCGCCAGCTGCACGCCGGGGATGCGCACGTCAACCGCCTGCCCCAGGGTGTGGTAGCTGTGCTTGGCAACACCGCGACTCTTGCGCCGCTTCTGCTGATTGGTGGTCGGGGAGCGATAACCCGAGATGAGCTGGATTTCGCCGTGGCGCCCCAGCTTGTGTTGCAGCAGAAAGAGCTGATCGAACAGCTTTCTGTCGATGTTGAACACTTCGTTGCGACGGTAGTCACGGAAAATATGGTTGAGCTCCGCCAACCCGTCACTCAGATAGTGGCCATCTTCCCAATAACTGGCGCGTACCCGCTCGCCGGTATTGAGGTTGAAGAAACTCAGTTCCCGTCCCGAAGTGCTGCGGCTCGCAAGCGCAGGGAACGACAGCAGGCTGGTCCCCATCAGGCAACCCGCCCCCAGCAGCAGACGGCGTCGGCTTATCTCTTGTCCCAGCATCCGTTGTCCGTCCATCTCATGGTGAAGTCACACAGGTGAATGAATTTGATACAAGGGCCGAAACTACCTGCCAGAAAAAGCGCTGTCAAACCCCATTCACCCATGAAAAAGCCCGGCACGGGCCGGGCTTGTCACTCTGTGGCGAGGATCACAGCAAGCGGCTTTGATAGCTGACTCTGTCGAATCCGTAGATATCGTTGCGCAGTTGCTGACGTCCCTCTTCATCAATCCAGCTGCTCCAGTAGACGGTAAACACCGGGATAGGGTTGCTCAGGGGCAGCCACTTGGTCTGGGTCTCTTTCAGGATGCTGGCTACCTTGTCCGGCTGATAGCGGGAGTCCGCCAGCAGCAGCTCTGCCAGATCGTCGGCGTGTTCCACCCGGATGCAACCCGAGCTGAAGGCACGGGCCCCCTGCTCGAACAGCGCCTTGCGCGGGGTGGAGTGGAGATAGATGGCATCGTTGTTAGGCAGATAGAACTTGTAGCGACCCAGGGCATTGTGATCCCCCGGCTTTTGCCGCAACCGGTAAGGGAAACCGGAGGCCAGCGCATGGTGCCAGCCATCTTCGCTGAACTGCACCGGATTGCCCTCGCCGTCGATCACCTCGAACTGTTCGCGATCCAGGTAGGCAGGATCGCGCCCGAGCTTGGGCAGAATGTCCTTGCTCAGGATGGAGCGCGGCACGTGCCAGGCCGGGTTCAGCACGATGGAGCGGATCTCGCTGGCGAGGATGGGGGTTGCCCGCTGCTCCTTGCCGACGATGACCCGACTAGTGAAGACCTCGCTGCCCGACTCCACCACGCTCAGGCGGTAGTCCGGAATGTTGACCAGCACATAGCGACCGGCAAGGTGATCCACCAGATCACGGCGCCACAGGTTGCGAACCAGCAGGCTGGCGCGCACCTCGGGGCCGGTATTGAGCCAGCTGCGGGTCTGACGGCCGATGATGCCGTCGGCGGTCAGGCCGTGGCGGCGCTGGAACTGCTTGATGGCCTGTTCGGTCTCGGGATCGTAGAGGCTGTCCTGGTGAGTCGGGGCACTGTCCCCCAGTTCGTTCAGGATGGAGCGGATCTGGCCGAGCTCGGTCGAGCTCTCCCCCGCCCTCAGGGTCGGCATGGAGAGGATGGGCCAGTGCTTGGCCATGGGCATGGCCAGCAGCTTGCGCACTTCTTCGCGCACGGCGTCGTATTCCGCCACCTGTGGCCTGAGTTGCCTGACCTGCTCCAGCAGATTGTCTCCCTGGGGAGCATGGGCCAGGGGGCGGTTCAGATCCAGCTTGAGGGTCTGCATCTGTTCGCGCGCGACCAGATCCATCCCTCGCCAGGCCTGCTGGAACCGGGCCAGCTTGCCAAAGGCCTCATCGTAGAGGGCACCGCGCCGATCCGCCGGGGTCTTTTGCAACTGCTGCCAGAGGCGGTAGAAATCCGGATGCAGCTGGGCCAACACCGCTTCCTGCAACTGCTGTTCAAGCTCATGACGAGCCTGCTCGGCCACCTCGTTCTGATACCAGTCATGCTGGATGCTGGGACTGGCCACTACCGCCTGTTCCGTGCTGGCATGAACCATGCTGGCCGGCCAGCAGCCCAGCCAGATGAGATTCGCCAATGCCAACCAATACTTCTTACCCATGCTTCTTACCACGCTTGCCTCAAATCGGTTCATTTCGGCCTGTCAGGCGCGACGGTCAGGACCCCATGATGCGTGAATGCCGACGACTTTGCTAGCGGACGGAGGTGTAACGACGCCAGATGAGTTCCTGCTCCCCGCTGTCGCCGACGGCCACTATCGCCTCGTTGAACCGCGCTACGAATTCCCCGGACAGGGTCTTCTTGCTCAACATGAAAAAGGTGGGCGTCTCATGGATCGCCATGGTGTGGGGGACGACCGCATCCGACAGCCCCTCTCTCTTCAGACCCCAGGGCGTGGCCAGACTATCCCCGAGAAAACCGTCTATCCGCCCAAGCAGCAGCTTGCGATAGTTTTGCACATCGTTGACCTCGCTCACCTGGTTGCGGTATCGCTGCAGAACCTTGGTGATTTCCGGGCCGTAATAGTAGTCCCTGGTCACACCGAGGCGATGCCCGTGGGCCAGCCAGCTCGCCAGATCCGACTCCTCCCCGGTACCGGATTTGCGTACCCAGAGCGATGTCCGGCCCGGGTTGTAGGGGATGGAGAACCAGGCATAACGCGCCCTGTCATCGGCAAAATACGCCTCCATCACGATGTCCAGCCGACCCCTCTCAAGATCGTGCAACCCCCGCTTCCAGGGACGCTCCACATAGACCAGATGACAACCCAGCCGATTCGACACGGCATTGAGGTAGTCGACCGCAAATCCACGCAGTTCCCGACGTGCTCCCTCTTGCTGGTAATAGTGGTATGGGGGCCAGTCATCGAAACCGACGCGAAGGGGGGAGGAGCAGAACGATTGCGCCCACAACGGTTGGAGGGGCAGACAGCAGAGCACACACAGAGAGAAGAGTCTCATGGGTCATCCTTGACAACGGGACAGGCCATCTTAATTCTGCCCGGGTGAAATGGCGACAGATCCTGCCACAACAAAGCACAATATCAGCCGTTTGCCTGATGCGCCCCAGGTGGCGGCAGACAGGTTGGCGCCGAAAAAGCCACAATCAAGAAGAGGAAGCAAACGACCCCAAAGCCCCTTGGTAAGCAGGGTGATTGAGGGTTAATATGTGAGCAAATATATTTTTGTGATCCACTATGCTTTTTTTGCAATTGGATTAGCATATGCGCGAAATCTGCCTATCAATCTGTCGGGCGTCGAGTGAGTAATATGACCTACAAAAAGTTCGGTTTTCTGGCTGCCATCCTGGCACTGAGCGGTTTCTACCTTTATACCCTCTATCTGGCCGCTCACCCCAACGTGAGCCTGGCTTACAAGCTCTATTACCTGGAAGGCAAGACCCGTTTCTGGGAGCACAACTCCAGCATGACCCTCCAGCCTGGCAACGAACTCAACCTGACCAAGCCGAGCCGCTTCCTCTCAAGCGAAGGCTGGGCCAAGAAGCCCAGCGAGCAAGGCACCGAGCTGAGCGGTCAGGGCGGTCTCTATTTCGTGCTGCCCAAGCAGCAGGCCCAGCCGGAGCAGCTCACCATCCAGGCCAGGATCAACAGCCCTCAGGCTGGCACCCTGCTCAAGGTGGCGCTGGGTCATGATTTCACCACCACGGTCAAGCTGGCCAAGGCGGGCATCAACGAGATCCGCCTCAGCCTGCCGGGCGACTCCCTGACCGCCGATCCCAAGCGTCCCAACTTCCTGGCGCTCTCCGCTCCGACACCGCTCAACGTCCAGTCCGTGCGGCTGACCGTGGCTCAGTGAAGCGGAATGCCCCAAGCATCTGTTCCGTAAAATAATTCTTTCAATAAGGAAGTTCCCATGTCCCGTGCCGATTTTCGACTCTCTCTGGTCGTTCCCGTTTACAACGAGGAAGAGAGCATAGACGCCTTCATCAGCGCGATAGATACCGAACTGGCCCCGCTCAAAGACCAGCTTGAAATCGTGTTCGTCAACGATGGCAGCCGTGACCGCACCCGTGAGGTGGTCGAGCAGGCCATCGCCCGGGATCCCCGTGTGACCCTGGTCAACCTGGCCCGCAACTTCGGCAAGGAAGCGGCCATGACCGCTGGCCTGCACCAGGCCAAGGGCGACGCCATCGTCCCCATGGACGTGGACCTGCAGGATCCCCCCTCTCTCATTCTGGAGTTCGTCAAGCTGTGGCAGACCGGTGACTATGACACCGTCTACGGCATCCGGGTGGATCGCAGCGCCGACACCCCGATGAAACGCCTGACCGCCGGTGGCTTCTACCGTTTCTTCAACGCCCTCTCCACCAGCACCAAGCTGCCGGAGAACGCCGGTGACTTCCGCCTCATCGATCGCAAGGTGGTCGAGGCCATCAAGCAGTTGCCGGAGCGCAACCGCTTCATGAAGGGGCTGTTCGCCTGGGCCGGTTTTCGCGCCGTCGGCGTTCCCTACGAGCGCCCGGCCCGCCATGCAGGCGAAACCAAGTTCAACTACTGGAAGCTGTGGAACTTCGCCCTTGACGGCCTGATGAGCTTCTCCAGCTGGCCGCTGCGGGTGTGGAGCTACATCGGGGTCGGTGTCTCCTTCATCGCCTTCCTCTATATCCTCAAGATCATCACCCAGGTGCTCTTCTTCGGCATCGACGTGCCCGGTTACGCCTCCCTGATGTCGGTCATGCTGTTCCTCGGCGGCATCCAGCTGCTGTCGCTGGGCATCATCGGTGAGTACATCGGCCGCATGTTCGTGGAGGTGAAACAGCGCCCCGTCTACCTCATCGAAGGGGTCTACGGCCAGTACGCCAAGCAGGATGAAGAGCAGAAGCAGGAAGTGCCCACCGCCAGCAAGAAGGGCGCTGGCAAGAAGGCCGCCGCGAAAGCCGCTGATGATCAGCAGGAGCAGGCGTCTCAATGATCTCCCGCGAGGAATTCTGGCGGCTGGTTCGCTTCGGTTTTGTCGGCGGGGGGGCCACCCTCGTCGATCTGGGTACCTCCATCGCCCTGTTTCATACCTGGCCGGCCATCTCCGAGCACCTGGTCACTACCCTGGCCTTTGCCGTGGCGTTCTGGTTCTCGTTCTTCGGCCATCGCTACATCACCTTCCAGAAACAGGGTGCCGCCAGCAAGTTCCTGCTGGTTGCCCTCTTCTCGCTGGCGGTGCGTAATCTCATCCTGAGCGGTTTGCTGTTTGCCGGTCTCTCCGGCCTGTTGCCGGTGGTGATCGCCACCCTGACCGTCACCGTGCTCACCTACGTTCTCTCCCGTATCTGGGTTTTTGCCTGATGAATGATATGACCAATACCGCCCCGTCAACCGGGGCTGCACTCCCCTATCGCCCGTCACTGCGCATCAGCGGCCGCGACTGGCTGATGATCGTCGCCGCCTTCGTACTGAGCCGGGTGGCGCTCTATGGCATGGGCTATTTCGGCGTCCAGCTCTATGGCGCCACCGACATCGGACCGCTGCAAGCCTACTGCCAGTTCGACTGCGTCTGGTTCCAGCGCATCATCGAGAATGGTTACGACCTCTATCCACGCTGGTTGAGCAAGGGCAATGCGGCGAACTGGGCCTTCATGCCCCTCTATCCCATGCTGGCCGGCGGTCTCTCCAGCCTGTTTGACATGGAGAGCCTCATCGGCCTGATGCTGGTGGCCAACATCGCCTTCTTCATCAGCCTGCCCCTGATGCTGCTGGTGCTGCGCCAGCTCAAGCTGGGGGACGACACCGCCCGCTTCGGGGTCTGGCTGCTGGCCTTCTCCCCCTTCTCCGCCTATTTCGTCTCCGGCTATACCGAGCCCATGTTCATGGCCTTGATGCTGGGAATGTTCCTGTTCGCCTACCGCGAACAGTGGCTTATGGTCGCCTTCCTCGGCATCTTCATCTCCGCCACCCGCAACCTGGGGGTGATGATGGTATTCCCGGTGTTGATCCTGGCCCTGCAAGCCTACGGCTGGCGCGAGTTCTTCCGCTTCACCGAGCGGGCCTTCAAGGTGGTGTTCACCCTCTGGCTCATTCCCCTCGGCCTCTTCTCCTACATGGTCTATCTCTATCACCTCACCGGGGATGCCCTGGCCTTCAAGCACATCCAGGTGGCCTGGGGCCGCTATATGGACAGCCCCCTGGACTGGTGGCTGAGCGGCTTCGAGCTGGGGGGGCGCAAGGCCTATCTCTCCATCATGGTGATCTTCGGCTGGTGCCTGAATGGCTACCTGTTCAGCCAGAAACGCTGGGCCGAAGCGACCCTGATGTTCATCTGCTGCACCATCCCCCTGATGACCGGCCTCAACGCCATGCCCCGCTACATGTTCGGCCTCTATCCGACCCTGCTGGCCATCGTGCTGCTGGCCCATCGCTGGCCTGCCATCCGCCCTGCGGTGCTCTGCATCAGCGGCATGGTTGCCTCCTTCATTGCGGTGGCCTTCGTCAACTTCAAGTTCTTCACCGTGTGACGCCACCCCGAATGCCTACAAGCCGGTCAACTGACCGGCTTTTTTCATGGCCGCGACACCCGGTTCACACTTTTCCATTCTTGAAAACGTAACCATTTGAACTGACGTCACAAATCGGTATTTTACCGGTCCAAGCCTGCCCCAGCGCGCCCTAGAATGAGTGCCTTAACGGACCCTGCTCCTCACACTCTGCTCAAGGAATGGCTTATGCGTCTCTCTTCGCGCCCCGCTCTTCGCCCATCACCCCTGTGGCTGGCCGTGCTCGCCACACCGCTGTTCATCGGTCAGGCGATGGCGGCCCCCGAGGTCTATCTCCATGTGGATGGCAAACCGGTGGCCGAGGCGCTGACGCTGGACAAGGGCACCGTCACCCTGACCCACAGACTGGACAAGGGGAGCCACCAGATCCGCATCAGCGATGCGGGCAACAGCTGCGGCACCAGCTTCGGGCCAACCGAGGCCAGGCCCCTTCCCTTCGGCACCGCCCAGCCCATGGACAAGTGCAGCAAGGGGACAGACTTCAATCTGAGGGTGATGCTGGCGGGGGACTACGAGTTCACCTTCAACCCCGATACCCCCAGCCTCAAGGTGTTGCGGGCAACCAAAAAGAGCGAGTTCAAACGCCAGCCTCCGGAAGAGCCCTGCATCAGCTGGGATGGCGGCCCGGTTACGACATCACTCAAGGGCGTCTGGCCCGACGGCACCCGGTTGCGGGATGCCTACTCGGGACAGGAAGCCGTGGTCAAAGGCGGCAAGATCACCCTGACACCGAGCAAGGAGAGCGGCGGCCTGCTGCTGCTCGAGCCGGTCAAGGCCGCCAAGCCTGCTCCCTTCAGCTGGGATCAGGCGAGCGTCTATTTTCTGCTGACCGACCGCTTCCACAACGGCGATCCCGCCAATGATCACAGCTTCGGTCGTCAGAAGGATGGTCAGGACGAAGTGGCCACCTGGCATGGCGGTGACTTCAAGGGGCTGACCGAGAAGCTCGACTACATCAAGCAACTCGGCATCAACGCCATCTGGATCACCCCCATGGTGGAACAGGTCCACGGCTTCATCGGCGGTGGCGAACAGGGGAACTTCCCCTTCTACGCCTACCACGGCTACTGGGCGCTCGACTTCACCAAGATAGATCCCAACTACGGCGACGAAGATAGCCTGAAAACCCTGGTGGACGAGGCCCACAAGCGCGGCATGCGGATCATCCTCGACGTGGTGATGAACCACGCAGGCTACGCCACCCTCGCCGACTTGCAGGATCTGGGGCTCACCGATCTCACCCAGAACACCGGCAAGCTGCCGAGTCGCTGGAACGAATGGCGCCCGAGCGGCGGCCTCAACTGGCATGGCTACAACCAGTTCATCGACTACCAGTCATCCCACTGGGACAAGTGGTGGGGCCCTGACTGGGTACGGGCCGGCCTGCCCGGCTACCCGCAACCCGGCACTGACGACGTCACCGGCTCGGTGGCGGGACTGCCGGACTTCCTGACCGAATCCACCAGATCGGTGGGGCTGCCACCGCTGCTCGCTGCCAAAAAAGACACCAGGGCCAAGGCCCTGCCCAACGCCACCGTGAGCGATTACCTCATTGCCTGGCACACCGACTGGGTGCGCCGCTTCGGCATCGACGGCTTCCGTGCCGACACCGTCAAGCACCTGGAGCCCGCGGTCTGGGCCAGGCTCAAGCAGGCGGGCACCGACGCGCTCAAGGAGTGGAAGGCCGCCAACCCGGGCAAGGCCCTCGATGACCTTCCCTTCTACATGGTGGGCGAGGTGTGGGATCACGGGGTCGCCAAGGACTTCTGGTACCAGCACGGCTTCGATTCCCTGATCAACTTCGACTACCAGCGTGAATTCGCCCTGCCCCAGGCCCAGTGCATGGCGGGGGCAGAGCCCACCTATGCGAGCTACGCCAGCCGCATCAACCAGGATCCCGAGTTCAACGTGCTGAGCTACATCAGCTCCCACGACACCAAGCTCTTCTTCGGCGACTACCAGGACGTGGCGCTGCAACGGCGGGTGGCCAACAGCTTCATGCTGCTGCCGGGGGGCATCCAGATCTACTATGGCGACGAGTCCGGCCGGGGACTGGCCAAGGATGGGGGCGTGTTCGATCAGAGCGTGCGCTCGGACATGAACTGGCAGGAGCTGGCGAGTGGCGAGAAGGCGGAGCTGGTCAAGCACTGGCAACGGCTCGGCCAGTTCCGTGCCGCCCACCCTGCCATCGCGGCGGGCAGCCACAAGAAGATTTCCGATGCCCCCTACGGCTTCGTGCGGGAGAAAGGAGAAGACAAAGTGGTCGTGGTCTTCGCGGGTCGGCAGTAATAGCGACCTGGCCTGAATAAAAAGGGGAGCCGATGGCTCCCCTTTTTTGTCTTGCAGACGCCCGCATCAATCAGACTGGCGGGCCGCCTTTGGCCACTGCAACCTCGCCCTGAGCAGGGTTTCCTGCCACAGGGGCCAGGCCAGCAAGGCCTGCTGATAGGCGCCAGCCTGACCGGGCAGCGAAATGCCATAGCTTGCCAGTCGATAGGCCATCACCGCATAGAAGGCATCCAGAATGCTCGCCTCGTCGAAATAGAAGGGCCCCCGCGCCTGGGACCAGAGGGTCTGCAACCGGGCCAGCTCGTCGATGACCTCCACCGGCGGTTCACTCTGGGTGGGCGCCCCCAGGAAGAAGGGCAGCAGGGTGCGGATCTGGCGAAAACCGGCGTGCAGCTCGGCGCACAGGCTGCGGGCCAGGGCCCGTTCGGCCTTGTCCACCGGATAAAGGTGACGCTCCGGGCAGCACTCGTGGAGATATTCGGCGATGGCCAGAGAGTCGTGAATACGCAGCTCACCGTCGTCGAGCCAGGGCACCAGGCCGGCGGGGGCCGTGCGCTTGAGCCGTTGCAGCTCCTTGGCATCTTCCAGATCGAAGACCTGCTCCTGCCACTTGAGCCCGCTCATGGCCAGCACCAGCGCCGTTCTCATTGCCCAGGTGGAGCCCGTGCCCACCGTCAAAACCAGGGATCCCATCGATTGCCTCCTGCATGGGTAGTTTACTGGCCATCCCGCCGGCCCCGTGGCACGACATCCGATGACCACCTCACATTTGCGTACTGGCGGGTTTGACCCACTTGGGTAGCAGTGCTAGTTTGATTTTTCAAAACAATCAGTTAGCAACAATGTGAGCTATGGACAGCCAATTTACCATCGTCATCGCAGATGACCACCCCCTGTTTCGGGGCGCCCTCTATCAAGCGGTGCACATGGCCATCGACGACGCCAGATTGCTGGAGGCTGACTCCATCGACAGCCTGAGCCACCTGCTCGATGAACATCCCGACGTCGACCTGCTGCTGCTGGATCTCAAGATGCCGGGGGCCAACGGCTTCGAGGGGCTGGCCTATCTGCGCGGACATCACCCGGATCTCCCCATCGTCGTGGTCTCGGCCTCCGAGGATCCCGCCATCATCCAGCAGGTGCTGCGCCTGGGCGCGCTCGGCTTCATTCCCAAGTCCGTCCCCATGAAAGAGCTGGTCAGCGCCCTCAATACGGTGATCGGGGGGGACAACTGGGTGCCGGAAGGCATCTCCCTCCATCCCGAGCCCAGCGAAGGGCCCGATTTCGCCACCAAGCTGGCCAGCCTCACCCCCCAGCAATACAAGGTGCTCATCATGTTGCGGGATGGCAGCCTCAACAAACAGATCGCCTGGGAGCTCAACGTCTCCGAGGCGACCATCAAGGCCCATATCACCGCGATTTTCCGCAAACTCGGGGTCAAGAACCGCACCCAGGCGGTCATCGCCCTGCAGCAAATGGGCATCAAGGACGACTGAGCTCGTCCCCGGCTGGCTTGTATCGAGCCAGCCCCCCTCTCTGGCACCCCGCGGCAGCCGGAAACGGCCTCCCTGCACCATTTGCGGCTCGACAATTAGCACGGTCGTACTTTATGCTGCCAGCCCAGAGAGAGGAGAGCCGGATGAGCAAGGGACGTCTGACCCGCGACACCATTTTGCAGACTGCATTCGAGCAGGCGAGCCAGCAGGGGCTGGAGAGCCTCACCATAGGCTCCCTCGCAACGGCTTGCGAGATGTCAAAAAGCGGTCTGTTCGCCCACTTCCAGTCCCGTGACAACCTGCAGATCGCCGTGCTCACCCATTCCGCCGAGGTATTTCGGGAGCGGGTGATCCAGCCGGTGCGCCAACAGGGACACGCCACCCAGCAGGAGAAACTGCTCGCCCTGTTGCAGGCCTGGCTGGCCTGGAACCAGAGTTTTGCCGGCCGCTGCATGTTCCTCGATGCCTGGACCTCCGCCCAGGAGGGTGAGGTCCAGCAGGCGGCACGCGAGCTGGTCCGTTTCTGGCTCGACTACCTGGCACGCCAGGTAGTGCAGGGGCAGGCCAGAGGGGAGTGGCGCAGCGATCTCGACCCCTGGCGCGCCGTCTATCGCCTCTATGGCCTCTATCTCGGGGATCAGGTGTTCCATGCCCTGGGGCTCAGCGAGGATCCGGCCCGCCACTTCTGGCCCGAGGTGGAACAATTGCTGGCCAGCTGGCGCTGACCCGACGGGCTCTTCCTTTTAAAAATTCGCAAAAAAGCACGACCGTTCGCACACAAAAGACACAGGATGACCATGAGCAGCAAGATCTACTTCAACACACGCCGCTTCAGCCCGAGCAAGTTGCTGCTGGGCCTCGGCACCCGCCTGCATCACGTGCTCGCGCCCACCCACGCCAAGCGCACCGCCAGCAAGCTGCTGCTCACCCCGCAGCGGGCGACCCGGGGCGTCGCAGCCCCGACCGGCCTGGTCGAGCAGGCCATCCACACCAGTGAAGGGACCCTGATGAGCTACCGGCTCGGGCAGGGGCCGGTCTGGCTGTTGATGCACGGCTGGTCAGGCAGTGCCAGCCAGTTCTATCCGTTGATGAGCCACATCGCCGCCCAGGGCTATACGGCCCTCGCCTACGATCACCCCGCCCACGGCCGGAGCGAAGGGAACAGGGGTCACCTGCCCCGCTTCGTGCGCGCTTTCGACGAGATCCTCGAGCGAGTCGGCCCCGTCCAGGGCGTCATCACCCACAGCATGGGGGGCGCCGTCACCCTCAGCAGCCGTCACCCGGCAATCAATACGCTGCCGCTGCTGCTCATCTCCCCGGTGCTCGACTACGTGCCCCAGCTCTACGGCATGGTGGCGCGCTCCGGCTACTCCATCCGGCTGTTCGATGCGGTGGTCAAGGAGATAGAACACGAATACCAGCACCCGCTCAGCACGGTTGACCCCCTTGGCCGGCTCGCCCGGCGCAGCGGCGCCGCCCTCATCGTTCACGATGAGGAAGACCGCTTCGCCCCCCACCGGGACTCCCTGCGCGCGGCCCAGGATGGCAGAACCCGGCTGGTGAGCACCCGGGGGCTCGGCCATGGCCGTATTCTGGCAAGCCCTCCAGCCTTCGCCGCCTTCGATCAACTGAGCCAGACGCCTTTGGCAAACTGAAAATGAAACGGGCCGCAAAAATTGAGCGTGCGGCCCATTTTTATCCGGTATACAACGTCTTATAGTTGAATTGCGCGGTGGCAACCCGCCCTGGCGATCACGATAAGGCGCACCCTCATGGCCAGACCCAATACTGCTCTTCTGCTGACTGGTGGTGGTGCCCGCGCCGCCTATCAGGTCGGCGTACTCAAGGCGGTGGCCGAACTCTACCCCCGCAACATCGGCATCCCCTTCCCCATTTTGTGCGGCACCTCGGCGGGGGCTCTCAACATCACGGCGCTGGCGTGCTACGCCTCCTGTTTCCATCTGGGGGTGCGCAAGCTGGAGTGGGTCTGGCGACGATTCGAGACCCACCACATCTTCGACTTCCACCCTTGCCAACTGCTGTGGCGCACCCTCTATCAGGGCTCTGCCGGCCTCATCACCCCCCAGAGCAACCGAGCCTTTCACCTGTTTGACAACGCCCCCCTGCGCCGTCTGCTGGATCAGCTCATCGACTATCACCGCATCGATGACAACATTCTCTACGGCAGCCTGGAGGCCATCGCCATCACGGCCTCCGACTATGATGACGGCCTCTCCACCACCTTCTTCCAGGGGCGGGCCGAACATCAGCCCTGGGAGCGCGCCAGACGACGTGGCCTGCGTACCCTGCTCACCTCGGATCACCTGCTGGCCTCGTCGGCGCTGCCCTTTGTCTTTCCCGCCACCCCCATCGGCGATCGCGTCTACGGGGATGGCTCCATCCACCAGTTGAGCCCGCTCAGCCCCGCCATCCACCTGGGGGCGGAGCGGATCCTGCTGGTGACCCTGGACTCCCCTCACAGGGAGAACCCGACTCCCCGCCAGGGGCACCTGACCAGCTCCAACATCGCGAGCCATCTGCTCAACACCGTCTTCTCCGACACCCTCAATTCGGATCTGGAGCGGCTCGGGCGCATCAACCAGACCCTTTCCCTCATTCCAGCACGGGAGCGCAGCCGACTGAAACTGCGCCAGGTGGAGACCTGCGTGATCCGCCCCAGCCAGGATCTCGACCTCATCGCCCTCGAATACCTCCCACGGTTGCCGACCCAGCTGCGCCGTCTGCTGCGGGTGCTCGGGGTCAACGGCGAAGAGAGCAGCAGCCTGGCCAGCTTCCTGATGTTTGACCCCGGCTATTGCCAGCGGCTCATCAAGCTGGGATACCAGGACGCGCTGGATCACCGCCAGCGCATCGAGGCCTTCCTCGACCTGCCGGGCAGCGGGAGGCAGCAGCAGTTTCGCGAAGAGGCCTGAGGGGCCTTATCCCATGGCAAGGAGATCCTAGCGTCCCTCCAGCAGGCGCTGCTCCGCCTGTTCCATGGCCACGGCCGTGCCGAAGAGCACCAGGGTATCTCCCGCCGCCAGCACCAGCTCGCGCCTGGGATCCAGGCTGCGCTCCCCGCGATGAATCGCCTTGATGCGCACCTCTCCCAGGGCGAGATCCCGTACCCTGTGTCCCACCGCCCAGGCCTGGTCGTGCAGCAGCACGGGATGCAGCCGCTCGAGCTGTTGATCCGTCTCCAGATTGCCCGCACTCTTGCCGCCCCAGTAGAAACCGTGCAAAAAGCGATACTGGCTGCTGCGCTCGTGCTCCATGCGCCGGATCACCCGGCCGATGGGAATGTCGCAGTTGAGCAGCAGGTGGGAGACCAGCATCAGGGCTCCCTCCTGGGATTCGGGGATCACCTCGAAGGCGCCGGCCTGCTTGTAGTGTTCAAGGAAACTGTCATCCCGGGTACGCACCAGCACCTTGATCTCCCCCGCCAGATCCCGGATCAGCGTCAGCATGGCATCGACCCGCTTTTGATCGTCGAAGGTGATGATCACCAGCCGCGCCCGCAACAGACCGGCCGCCAGCAGGATGTCGCGCCGGCTGGCATCGCCGAACGCCACCTGCTCCCCCGCGAGCTTCGCCTCACTCACCCGCTCGGGATCGAGATCCAGGGCCAGGAAAGGTATCTCTTCGAGCTTGAGAAAGCGGGCACAGGTTTGGCCGGTGCGTCCGAACCCGGCGATGATGACGTGCTGGTGTTTGCTCAGGCCCGACTGGGCCACCTCGGCGCGAGAGAGCAGGGCACTGTCGGTGAGGGAGTGGGCAAGCCCCAGCGCCCGCAACACCAGCCAGGGGGTGAGGGCGATGGAGATGACACCGATGCCGATGAGCAG
Organism: Aeromonas sp. TW 6; assembly: GCF_013168745.1. Classification (NCBI taxonomy): domain Bacteria; kingdom Pseudomonadati; phylum Pseudomonadota; class Gammaproteobacteria; order Aeromonadales; family Aeromonadaceae; genus Aeromonas; species Aeromonas sp. TW 6. Next base: position 48,075 of record NZ_JABERS010000008.1, read on the forward strand.
AGAGACCAGCTGGTGATCCAGCAAGCCGTGATGACTCGCCAGCGCCAGCAGCACAAAACCGAACTCCCCGACCTGGCTCAACATGATGCCAGCGGCCATGGCGTCGCGCTTGCGCTCCCCCATCAGGCGGCCCGCCAGCAATATCAGCAGCGACTTGCACAGGATGAGCCCCGTCACACAGGCCAGCACCTGCCACCAGGCGTCCGCCACCAGCGCCCAGTCCATGGTCATGCCGATGGTAATGAAGAAGAGCCCCATCAACACGTCGCGAAACGGCTTGATGTCCACTTCGAGCTGATGACGATAGTGGGACTCCCCCAGCATCATGCCCGCCAGGAAGGCACCGAGCGCCATGGAGAGCCCCATCCACTGGGTCAGGGAGGCCGCCAGCAATGCCACCAGCAGGGCACTCAGTACGAAGAGTTCGTCTGAACGTGCGCGCGCCACCTCGAAAAACAGCATGGGCAGCAGCCACTTCCCCACCGCCAGCAGCACGGAGAGCGCAAACAACCCCTTGAGGGAGGCCCAGGCGACCTCCGCCAGCAGGGCGCTGCCCTGCACCTCGGGCTGGGCCAGGATGGGGATCATCACCAGCAGGGGCACCACGGCGAGATCCTGGAACAGCAGCACGCTCACCCCGAGCTGGGCTCGCCGGGTATGGAGCTGCTTGAGCTCGCCGAGCTGCTTGATCACCACGGCGGTGGAGGAGAGCGCCAGGGTGCCTGATACCACCAGCGCCTGGGCCAGGCTCAGCCCCCACCACCAGCCGAGCCCGAAAAACAGCAGTGAGGTGAGCAGCACCTGCAGGCTGCCGACCCCCAGCACCAGCTTGCGCATGGCGAGCAGACGCGGCAGGGAGAACTCGAGCCCGAGGGAGAACATCAGGAACACGATGCCAAGCTCCCCTATGGTCTGCATCATGGCCTGACCCGTGACGATGGCCACGCCGTGGGGGCCGAGCAGCATGCCGGCAAACAGATAGGCAAGGATCACCGGCTGGCCGAGGCGCCGGAAAATGGCCACCAGCACAACGGCGAAGATCAGCAGGATCAACACATCGGCGTACACCCATCCCTCTCCTTCATCTGCCCGGCGCCCTCTTCCCTGCAAGCACAGCGCCCGCTCCCCATATGGCACGCCACTCGCTCAGCGGCAGGGATTTCCCCTCCCGTTTCATCCCGTTAAGCCTAGCCAGCCCCCTTGTTTTTCATCGGACATATTTTAGGCACAGGGCTTGCAAGAGCCTGCGCAATGAATGGAGAGGTGTAAGGGCTGTAACGTGGAAAACACATCGTCATTGAACGGCTTCGGACATGGCATAGAGCAGTGGGTACAGCAGATGGAGCGGCTTGCGCCCTTGACCGGGCAGGACCGCTATCAGCAGATAGAGCAGTTGCTGGGGCAACGGGATCTTGACGCCCTGCTGGCAATCTTTGCCGAGCGGGTGGCAAACATTGTCCGGATCCACTCGCTCCAGTTCGACTGTGGCCAGCCCCATCCTCTCATCTCGCACCCGCCCCAGGCCAGGCTGACCCTGCATGCCTATCGCTTCGAGCTGCGGGGACGACACGAGCAGTTGCTCGGCCAGTTGCACTACGAGCTGGAGCACCCTCTGAGCGACGGCCAGAGGCGGTTGCTTGAGCAATATCATCAGCTGTTCAGCCTCCCCCTGCCCCTCTATCTTCGGCTGGATCGGCTGGAGCAGCAGGTGCGGCTCGACCACCTGACCGGGCTTGGCAATCGCGCCTACTTCGACGAGGCCATTGGCCGTGCGGTGGAGCAACACAGCCGGGAACCCCACGGCCTGGTGCTGGTGCTGCTGGATCTCGACAGATTCAAGCAGGTCAATGACACCTGGGGCCACCCGGTGGGCGACCTGGTGCTAAGCCGCTTCGCCCAGTTGCTGCAGGGGTGCATTCGCGGGACGGATCAGGCGTTTCGCCTCGGCGGGGACGAGTTTGCCCTGCTGCTGCAACCCGCGGACCCCGAGGCCTGGCGCCCGGTCTGGCTGCGGTTGCAACATGTGCTCCACAGCCACAAGGAGCTCAGCGCCTTCTCTGTGGGGTGCAGCCTGGGAGCCGCCAGTTGGCAGTCGGGCATGGATGTGCAGCGCCTCTACGAGACGGCCGATACCCATCTCTACGCCCGCAAGAAAGCCGGGGGCTCCGGCCTGCCCGAATAGGGCATCCCCCTTCCCCTCCCGGCCCCCTGTCACTCTGCGATGTCAATCCGCATCCTGGGGGACGGGGGGCCGCCACTCCCACGCCACCCCCTCTTCTGGCGCCAGAAATCCGTCGCAGACAAAGAGCCCGGCCACCAGTGCCACCTGTTCACCGTAGTAGAGGATGGGAATGCGCCCCCGCTGCCAGGAGGGCACCCCGTACTCTTGCAGCAGCTTCTTGAGCCGCCGGCTGCCCACCCGCCCCACCGGTTTCAGCATGACGCCGGGGGCGACCTGAAAACGCACCGAGAGCGGCTCGTCCCCCCTCGGTGTCCGCAACCCTTCACCATCCGTTCTCCAGAGCCTGAACTGCCCGAGCCCGTCCGGCAGGGTGAGCGTCTCTTCCATCCCGATGGGCAGCACCTCCTCGCGGGGGGCGAGATCCGGCGCCACCAAGTACAGGCGCCCCTGATAGCGGCGGCACGCCAACCCTTGCAGGCTCAGCCTGGGGTTGGCGTCATCGCGCGCCAGCGCCACCTCCTGCCACAGCAGGCCCAGCAGCTCGCGAGAGGGCATCTCCCCCCCCTGGCGGCGGATCCAGTGGCGCAGCAGGTTGTTGCGCCGCACGGGGGAGAGGGAGAGGAGTCCGTCAATGCGCAGCCCTTCTCCCTCACCCACCGCCTGCCAGTCCGCCTCGGCCAGCTCGCTGATGAGCGCCTCCTGCTCGGCGCACAGAGCCATGGTGCGCGCCGTCGTCCGGGCCATGGCGGGCCAGCGGTCCTTGAGCAGGGGGATGATCTGCTGGCGCAGGAAGTTGCGGTCATAGCTCGGGTCCTCGTTGCTCTCATCCTCAACCCAGCCATAAGGAAGTGACTGCGCGGCTTCCGCCAGCTCGGCCCGGCTCATGTCGAGCAAGGGGCGCAACAGATGGCCTGCGGCAAAAGGCTGGCTCGCCACCATGCCCGCCAGTCCGCGCAGACCGGTACCCCGCTTGAGCGCCAGCAGCAGGGTCTCCAGCTGATCGTCCTGATGGTGAGCGGTGAGCAGCCACTCCCCCTCCCCCAGGTGGGCGGCGAGTCGCTCATAACGCGCCGCCCGCGCCTGGGCCTCCAGGCTCTCCCCGTTGCCTCGACAGAGCTGCACCCGCTCCACGATGAGGGGCACCGCCAGTTGCCGGCACACCCCTTCGCAGTGAGCCACCCAGTCGTCGGCATGTGGGCTCAGGCCGTGATGAACGTGCAGGGCGTTCAGGGCGAGGCCGTGGGCGCGGGCAAAACGGGCCGCCAGCACCAGCAAGACGGTGGAGTCGAGCCCGCCGCTGAAAGCCACCAGCAGACCGCGGGAACCTTCCGGCGTGGGCAGGGTCTGACAAAAACGAGAATAAATACGAGAAATCATAGGCTTCCCCAATACGACCAGGCCGATCTTAGCAGAGTCGGGCTTATCAAGCGCTAACCCGGCTGCTAGAGTGAATCGCTCCCTGCGTGGGCAAGGAAGCCATATAACCCGAATTGGAATAAAACCATAATGAACAACAAGAAACACATCCTGGCCACCCTCGTCGGGCTGGCCCTGCTGGCCGGTTGCAGTCAGGCACCGAGCCAACCGGACAAACACTCCGGCCTTGCGCTGGCCAACATGGACACCAGCGTCAAGCCTGGTGACGACTTCTTCCGCTACGTGAACGGCCACTGGCTCGCCACGGCCAAGATCCCCGATGACAGGCCCGCCGACGGCGCCTTCTACCTGCTGCGGGACAAATCCCTGGCGGACGTGCGGGTGCTGGTGGAGGGGCTGGATGGCAAAGCCGCCGCCGGTACCCCGGCCCAGCAGATCCACGACCTCTACCAGAGCTATCTGGATCAGGCCGCCCGCAACGCCAAGGGCACCACTCCCCTGCTGCCAATGCTGAGCGAGATAGAGCAGATCAGCACGCCGCAGGATCTCGCCCGCGCCTTCGCCCAGAGCGCCCGCACCGGTGGCGGCTCCCCCTTCGGTTTCTGGATTGACGCCGACGCCAAGGCCCCTGACAGCTATGCCGTCTACCTCTACCAGGCCGGCCTCGGCCTGCCGGATCGGGACTACTACCTCAAGCGCGACCCCAACAGCCAGGCGCTGCTGCACAAGTACGAGCAGCACATCGCCGCCATGCTGGCCCGCTTCGGTGAGACGGATGCCCAGGGCAAGGCGAAACGCATCCTGGCCCTCGAGACCAGGCTCGCCCAGATCCAGTGGGACAACGTGGCCCTGCGAGACAGAGAGAAGAACTACAACAAGGGCCCGGTGAGCGAGCTGGGGCGCCTCGCCCCCGCCATCGACTGGAACGCCTACCTGGCCCAGGCCGGCCTTGCGGGGCAACAGAGCCTGGTCATCGGCCAGCCGAGCTACCTCTCGGCCCTGAACGAGGTGATGCAGCAGACCCCGGTCGCTGACTGGCAGGCCTACCTCAAGTGGCAGCTCATCACCGATTACGCCCCCTACCTCGACAGCCAGACCGATGCCCAGAATTTTGCCTTCTTCGGCACCGCTCTTAGCGGCACGCCCAAGCAGCGCGCCCCCTGGGAGCGGGCCCTTGGGGTGCTGGACAACAACCTTGGGGAGGCGGTGGGCAAGCTCTATGTCGAGCGCTACTTCCCGCCAGCGGCCAAGGCCCGTATGGAGCAGCTGGTGGAGAACCTGCGCACCGCCTACGGCCAGAGCATCCAGGAGCTGGACTGGATGTCCCCGGCCACCAAGACCCAGGCCCTCGAGAAGCTCGCCAAGTTCAGACCCAAGATCGGCTACCCGGACAAATGGAAGGACTACAGCGCCATCACCATTCGCCCCGACGATCTGGTGGGCAACCTGCAGCGGGCCCGCGCCTTCGAATACGCTGACAACCTGGCTCGCCTCGGCAAGCCGGTCGATCGGGACGAGTGGCACATGTCGCCCCAGACGGTGAACGCCTACTACAACCCGAGCAACAACGAGATCGTCTTCCCGGCCGCCATTTTGCAGCCCCCCTTCTTCGACATGACGGCGGACGATGCGGTCAACTACGGCGCCATCGGTGGGGTGATCGGCCACGAGATGGGCCACGGTTTTGATGATCAGGGGGCCAAATCCGACGGTGACGGCGTGATGCGCGACTGGTGGACGCCGGCGGATCTCAAGGAGTTTCGCTTTCGCACCAGCCGGCTGGTGGCCCAGTACAACCGCTTCGAGCCCATCAAGGGCCAGTACGTCAACGGCCAGTTTACCCTGGGGGAGAACATCGGCGATCTCGGCGGCCTCACCATCGCCCACAAGGCCTACCTGCTCTCCCTGGATGGCAAGGAGGCCCCGGTGCTGGACGGTTTTACCGGCGAGCAGCGCTTCTTCCTCGGCTGGGCCCAGGTGTGGAAGGGCATGTATCGCCCCGAGCTGATGCAGATGCTGCTCGCCTCGGATCCCCACTCGCCGCCGGAATACCGGGTCAACGGCGTGGTACCGAACATCCCCGCCTTCTACGAGGCGTTCAAGATCCAGCCCGGCGACAAGCTCTATCTGGACCCGGCCAAACGGGTCAAGATATGGTGATGACAACCCGGGCAGGGGGCGGCCGACCAGCGGCACCCTGCCCGCTTCCGACGTGGCAGGGAAGCGTCCCCTGCCCGTCACAGACACACAAGCAGCAACAAGGGTCCTCTCCATGAAAGCCTTATTCCTTACTCTCGGCCTGCTCACCCTGCCCCTCGCCAGCCAGGCGGCGGACGGCTTCTTCAAACAGCTGACACTCCCCTCCGGCCAGGTGGTGACCGTCAGCGAAGGGCGCGGCGAGCCTGCCTCCACCGGCAGCTACGACGTGCGCCTCTACTCCGGTGCCAACCCGCAGTTTCCGCTGGATCAGTTCATCGACGGCAAGGTGCTGCCGCGCGATGGCAGCATCAAGGAGCTCAAGCTGCTGGATCTCAACGGCGACAAGCAGCCTGAAGTCATCGTCGTGGTGGAGAGCGCCGGCAGCGGCAGCTACCTGAGCGCCGACGCCCTCACCATCAATCCCCAGGAGGGGCTGGAGAGCTTCAACCACGTAGAGGGACTGGCCCCCAGTGACGATGTGATTGAGGCCCTCAAGACCCCCCGCGACTGACCCCCCACGCCCCGTATCACGGGGCGTTTTTTTACCCCGCGCCTCCCGATGCGGTGCCCACGGCCCCCCACAGGGCGGATGGACGACTGTTTTTTTCTGTGCCTATAATCGCCGCACCCTGCCATAACGAAACACAAGGAGGTAAAAAATGGTTATCCAAGCGTGTCCGATGTTCTCGGCTCGCCTGTTCGGCACATTCAAGTGCTCTTGCCTGCATACCATCGCGCTGCGATAGCGGGTTCGAGCAAAGCCGACTCCCTTCCATACCGAGACCTTTCTCGACTTTGCCGTTGTCGCCAGCGCTCCTGATGACAGGGATTTCCCATCCCGCGATTTAAGAGAGCAAGAGCATGACAACCCTGATGAGTACCCATTCCCTGCAGATGAGTGCGGGGCACCTTCCCTTATTTGACCATCTCGAACTCGGCATTCGCGCAGGCGACCGGCTCGGCCTGATTGGCGCCAACGGCTGCGGCAAGAGCACATTGCTCGCGCTGCTGGCGGGCGAGCGCACGCCTCAGGCCGGCCGGGTCGTGCAGGCCGCCGCCTGCCGCTGCGAGTTCGTGGCCCAGCAACTGCCCGCCGGGCTTTCCACCCTCAGCACCCGCGCCGTGCTGCTGGATGCCCTGGGCAACGACCCCGCCGCCGAATGGCAGGTGGACAAGTTGCTGGCCTATCTGCAGCTGGAGGCTCAGGCCACGTTGCCGGTCAGTGCGCTGAGCGGTGGCCAGCACAGCCGGCTGCAGATAGGCCACGCCCTGCTGCGCCAACCCAACCTGCTGCTGCTCGATGAGCCCAGCAACCACCTGGACTTGCCCGCCCTGCTCTGGCTCGAGCAGTTTCTGCTGGGCTGGCGCGGCGCCTTCGTGCTGGTCTCCCACGACGCTCGCCTGCTGGACCGCGTTACGGATCAGACCCTGATCCTGCGAGATGGCCAGTTGCACCGCTTCGCCCTGCCCTGCAGCCAGGCCAGGGCGGCGCTGGCTGCCGAGGATGAGCAGGCCCGCCTGCGCCGGGCGGATGAGCAAAAGGAGATCGACCGCCTGAGCGCCAGCAGCAAGCGCCTCGCCATCTGGGGGCGGGAGCATGACAACGAGAAGCTGGTGCGCCAGGCCAAGTCCATGGAAAAGCGCATCGCCCGCCTGCAGGAGGAGCAGAGCCAGGTGGCGGCGCTGGCCCCCTGGCGGCTCGAGCTGCGCGGAGTGAGCCTGCCTGCCGACACCCTGCTGCGACTGGAGGCCCTCGACGTATCGCCGGCACCGGCACTGCCGCCGCTGCTGCGTGCCGAGGGGCTCTGGCTGCGAGCGGGGGACAGGGTTGCCCTACTCGGTGCCAACGGCACCGGCAAGTCCTCCCTGCTGCGCCAGTGCTGGCGCGAACTGACCATGCAGAGTCCGCAGGCGGGCTGGTACTGCCACCCCGGCGCCAGCATCGCCTATTACGATCAGTCCCTGCAGCAGCTGGCTGACGACGCCACCCTGAGCGACGCGCTGTACCCCCTGGCCCCTCTGCCTGAGGTGACGCGGCGACAGGCGCTGATCCGGGCGGGCTTCCCCTATGCCCGCCACGGCCAGCAGGTGCACACCCTGAGCGGGGGCGAGCGGGCACGGTTGCTGTTCCTCGCCCTGTCCCTCGGCAGCCACCACATGCTCTGGCTCGACGAACCCACCAATCACCTGGATCTGGCGGGCAAGGAGGAGCTGGCCGACGCCATTGCGGCCTTCCCCGGGGGCGTGCTGCTGGTCTCCCACGACCGGGAGCTGATCGAGCGCAGTTGCAACCGCTTCTGGCTGATACAGGACGGGCGCATCCAGGAGGCCCACAGTGCCGAGCGGGCCTATGCCGAGCTGCTGGGCGATGCCCCCTTGCCGCAGGCGGGCAGCCCGGCTCGATCAGGTGACCCGCAGACCGCGGCCGCCACGGGGGATGACGAAGAGGCGCTGCTGGCGCGCTGGTATGAGCTCGATGCCCTGCTCGCCGCCGATCTGGCCCGCAAGCCCAGGCACCAGACCCCGCGCCTGCAGCAGCAGTGGCGTGACGAGCTGGCGCGCCTTGCCGAGCGGCTCGGGTTTGCCTGACGCCAGCCCGGCTCATCCATCTCTTATGACGCAACACACGCGGCCAGCCACGGCTGGCCGCAAGGAGTCATCATGACATCAGCACCACCCCACATCAGGCTGGATCCCGTCACCGACACCGACCTGCCTCACATCTATCGCGGCCTCTCCGATCCCCGGGTCGTCGCCTACTACGGCGTCAGCTACGACAGCCTGGCGGCATGCCGGGCACAGATGGATTGGTATGCCGAGCTGACCCGTACCGGCCGTGGCGCCTGGCACCTCATTCGCGACCGGCACACGGGCGAGCCGCTGGGGGCCATCGGCTACAACGATGCCGACCCGACTCACCGGTGTGCCGAGCTGGGCTACTGGCTCTATCCCGAACACTGGGGCAAGGGGGTGATGAGCGCGGCGCTGCAACTCTGGCTCCCGCTCACTTACCGCACCACCGACCTGCACCGGCTGCTGGCGGTGGTGGAGGAGCCCAACCTCCCCTCCGCCCGCCTGCTGGAGCGGGCCGGTTTTCACTACGAGGGCACGGCGCGTGAGTGCGAGCGCAAGGGGGATGGCTTCATCTCCCTGCGCCACTACGCCATCTTGCGCAGCGACCTGCCCGCCAGCCTGTGACCCGCAACAACAAGCCCCGCACTGCGGGGCTTTTTTTCGGGAGTTACTTGATGGCGCAGACACCCTCATCGGACGCCGAGCGGCGGCGTCTGCGCCGCCACAGGGAGAAGCCGCCATACCCCAAGCTCAGCACGACGGCATAGAGCACCTGGGTAGCGAGGGCCAGCAGCACCAGGGTGCAGAGCAGCACGCTGAGGCCCGCCAGCCCCTTGCCGGTCCCCGACAACAAGCGCCAGCCGGCCGCCATGCAGAGCAGATAGACCAGCACGAAGTTGCCGTTGGCGTAGCGGATCAGCGCATCGAGGGGCAGACGCAGCCAGAGGATCAGGGTGATGGAGACGAAACAGATGGCGAGCACCCAGGCAAGGGCATGCAGGGGAGCGCCCCGGGCCGAGAGGCGAGAGAGGGAGACCGGCAGTTTGCCCTCCCGCGCCATGCTCCAGATAAGGCGCGCAAAACCTTGCAGGTAGATGTTGATGCTGGCGAAGCAGGAGAGATAGCCCAGCACCGCCACCAGCCACTTGGCGGTGGGGCCGAACAACAGGGAGAGCAGGGCCGGAATGGCGGTGGCATTGGTCGCCTCGTCCCCGTAGAGGTCATATTTGAGCACCACCAGCGAGTGCACCCAGTAGATGAGCCCCGCCAGCAGCACGCCCCCCAGCAGGGCAAGGGGGTAGTCCCGCTCTGGCCGCTTGAACTCCTCCCCCATGTGGGCGAAGGCCTCGAGCCCCACGAAACACCAGAACATCACCGCCAGCGCCGAGCCCATGGCGGGCCATTCGCTCGCCGTTGGCAGAGGCTGGGCGGCATCGCGCCAGCTGAGATCCCCCTTGACCCAGATAAGCAGGGTGAGCCCCAGAATGGCCAGGGCGATCAGCAGTTGCAGGTTGCCGGAGGAGCGCGCTCCCCGCAGCCCCAGCAGAAAGACCCCGAGCAGGGTGAGCAGCTGGATGCCCCAGAGGGTCCACTCCCCCATGTCGAACAGGGCGTGCCAGAAACCGGCGGCGATGGTGAGGGCGGCAGGCAGGCCCACCGGCAGCACCGCCAGAAACAGGAAAGCGGAGAAGCGCTCGGCGCCGTTGCCAAAGGCGAGGCCAATCAGATGGGGCGCGCCACCCGCGTGGGGATAACGCCGCCCGAGGCGGGCGAAGGTAAAGGCGATGGGCAGCACCAGGGCAATCAGCAGCAACCAGGCCCACAGCGACGCCCCTCCCGCCAGCGAGGCGGCGGTGGCCGGTACCACGAAGATCCCGGTACCGAGCAGGGAGGTGGCGAGCAGCCCCATCCCCTGCCAGAGCCCGAGATCCTTTTTCAACCCAGACATATCCTGTTGTCCCGTCTAGAAAAACATCCCGCCATGTTAGGCCGCCACCACCGCTTTGTTAAGCATTTGTGCCCATAAAAAAACCGCCCCGGGGGGCGGCTTTCTCACAGGGATGAACGCTGTCATCAGGCAATCAGCTTGTAGATGATGCCGGACATGGCGATGAGGCCGATGAGGGTGACGAAGCCGTTGCTGAGGTTGCCGGCATATTTGCGCATGGCCGGCACCTTGGCGATGGCGTACATCGGCATCAGGAAGAGCAGCATGGCGATGATGGGGCCGCCCAGATCTTCAATCATGCCGAGGATGCTCGGGTTGATGGTGGCCACGGCCCAGGTGGTCAGGATCATGAAGACCGCGGTCACCTTGTTCAGCTGCTTGACGTCGACGTTCTTGCCCTTCTCGCGCAGGGACTTGGCCATCAGGCCGTTCATGCCCTCTTGCGCACCCAGGTAGTGACCCAGGAAGGACTTGCTGATGGCAACCATGGCGATGAGCGGTGCCACGGTGGCGATCACCGGGTTGTCGAAGTGGTTGGCCAGGTAGGAGAGGATGGAGATGTTCTGCTCCTTGGCCGCCGCCAGGTCAGCCGGGGAGAGGCTCAGCACGCAGCTGAACACGAAGAACATTACCGTCATCACCATCATGACGTGGGCGCCCAGCAGGATGTTGCTGCACTTCTTCTCGGCGTTGGCGCCGTAGCGGCCTTTGTTGTCCACCGCGAAGGAGGAGATGATCGGGGAGTGGTTGAAGGAGAACACCATCACCGGGATGGCCAGCCACAGGGTCTTGATGAAGTCGCCGTTGAAGGCCTCACCCAGCGCAGGGGCTTCGGTGATGATGGCACCGTTCCAGTGCGGGATCAGGTAGAGCGCCAGGCCCATCAGGGTGACCACGAACGGGAAGACCAGCACGCTCATCGCCTTGACGATGACCTGGCCGCCCAGGCGAACGATCGCCATCAGACCCAGGATCAGCACCAGGGAGAGGATGGCACGGGGAGGTGCCGTCATGCCCAGCTGGTGCACCATCAGGCTCTCGACGGTGTTGGTAATGGCCACGGAGTACATCAGCAGGATGGGGTAGATGGCGAAGAAGTAGAGCAGGGTGATGAACTTGCCTGCGGTCTTGCCGAAGTGCTCTTCCACCACCTCGGTGATGTCGCCGTCACGGGTGGAGCCGGACAGCACGAAGCGGGTCAGGCCACGGTGGGCGAAGAAGGTCAGCGGCAGGGCCAGGATCAGCATGGCGACCAGCGGCCACAGGCCACCGACACCGGCATTGATCGGCAGGAAGAGGACACCGGCGCCGATGGCGGTACCGTACAGACCCAGCATCCAGACCACGTCGGCCTTGTTGATGCCACGGGAGGAGGCTTTGCTCAAGCTGCCTTCAACTGCAATGTTCATGTCAGACATAGGGGTGTTCCTGTCATCAAGGAAAGTGGGATCTTAACTTGTCAGTGGGCCTGGGCCCGGTTCCTTTCCCTGGAACTCCAGCTATTCGTCCTGTTTGTTCCTCCGCCCCGGCCATCCGGCCGCCACTCCCTGTGGCAACCTGATTGCAACAAACACGGGCGGGGAGTCGTAATACAGAGGGGATCGTGCTCGCTCGTTAACAACGGGATAACGCTCACCTCATCCGATGAGATGACTCTAGTTAAAAGGCCCTATTAATCACAGCGTTTTTTTGAATTAATCAACCAAAGTTTGATTGGAATCGCCTTTCCGTCGCTTCAGATCACACTTGAATCGCCATATTGCGATTTTTTTTTAACATATAAACTTTTTGATGTGATCCACCTCACCCTTGAAACGCGCAACAATTTTGTCACAATCCCCTCATTGCCCCCCGATTGTCTCCCGTCGCCCCATGGCGTACCCTTTGTGTCCGCCCCTTTTCTGCGTACCGACCATGACCCTCTCCCGCACCGATCTCGCCGAGCTGGCCGTGTTTGCCGCCGTCGCCCGTCACCGCAGTTTCAGCAAGGCCGCCCTCGAGCTCGGGGTCTCCGCCTCGGCCCTGAGTCATGCCCTCAAAGGGCTGGAGAGTCGCCTGGCCGTCAGGCTGCTCAATCGCAGCACCCGGGCCGTGGTGCCGACCGAGGCGGGCGAACGGCTGCTGGCCCAGGTACTGCCGACCCTGGGGCAACTGGAGACGGCACTGGCGGAGCTGACGCGCCACGCGGGCGAACCCGTGGGCAGGCTCAGGCTCTGTGCCCCCCGAGCCGCCATCCAGGAGGTGCTGGCCCCGGTGCTCATCGACTATCTGGTGCGCTACCCGCGCATGCAGGTGGAGGTGGAGGAGCTGGAGCTGATGCCCCGCCTCATCGAGGATGGCTACGACGCCGCCCTCTTCTACGGCGACCTGCTGCCCCAGGAGATGATCTCGGTTCCCCTGGGCCCGCAGCAGCGCTATCTGGTGGTGGGCTCCCCCGACTATCTGGCACGGCGTGGCACCCCTCGCCACCCCTCGGATCTGCGCCAGCACGACTGCATCGGTTATCGGCTCACGCCCCATCACCACTATCGCTGGGCCTTTGCCGCCGAGGGGGAACTGCTGGAGATCGAAGTGACGGGCCCGCTCACCACCAGCACGCCCGCGCTCTACCTGGGGGCGGCCGAGGCGGGGCTCGGGCTCGCCTACTGCCACGAAGGGGAGGTGTTCGACGCCCTGGCATCGGGGCGGCTGGTGAGCGTGCTGGATGACTGGAGCCCCAGCTTTGCCGGGTTCAACCTCTTCTATCCGGGCCGGCACCAGCTGGGGCAAGGGCTGCGAGCCCTGATCGACATGCTGAAGGAGTATCACAGGATCCGCTGATTGATGAAATACATTCAGCAATTCATCAAATGAAAGCCTGATTATCAATTAAACCATAAGAAACTAGACTGTCTGCTCGATTCCGGCCCTTTTCCCGAGTACAGATATGTCCGCCTACTTCCGCCTGCGTCAACGGGCCATGGCCCGCCGTTTCTGGGGCTATGCCCTCCCCTCCGTCATGGCCATGCTGGTCTCCGGCGCCTACTACCTGGTGGACGGCATCTTCGTCGGCCACTACGTGGGGGCCGCCGGCCTTGCCGGCATCAACCTGGTCTATCCGGTCATCATGGTGCTCATCGGCCTCGCCGCCATGATCGCCATGGGGGCCGCCACCGCCATCTCCTTCCAGCAGGGCGCCAGGAACCTCGCTCTGGCCCGCCAGGCTCTGGTCAGCGCCCTCTGGCTGCTGCTGATCCTGGGCACGGTAGCGCCGCTGCTGCTGCACCACTGGCACACCGATATCCTGCAGGCCTTGGGAATGGCCCCCGGCACCGACACCTGGCAGCAGGCCAGCGACTACCTCACCTGGATTGGCGGTGGCACCCTGCTGCTCGCCAGCAACCTGGCGGTGCCCTACCTGCTTCGCAACGACGGCCGCCCTCGCCTCGCCATGGTACTGGTGAGCGGCGGCGCCCTCCTCAACATCCTGCTCAACTACATCATGGTGGGCCGGCTCGGGCTCGGCCTCACCGGCACGGCCCAGGCCACCCTCCTCTCGGAGGCCATGGTCAGCCTGCTCGGCCTGGGGTACTTCTTCACCCGCCACGCCCGGTTGCGGCTGACCTGGCGCCAGCTGGTGCCCCGCTTCCCGGCCATGCCCGGCCTGCTCTTCACCGGGCTGCCGAGCCTCATCGCCCAGTTCAATCTGGGGCTGCTGTTGCTGCTGCACAACAGCCAGCTGATGGTGCACGGCACGGTCAAGGATCTGGCGGGCTTCACCGTGGCGGGGTACACGGAGGCGGTCTTCATCGTCATCCTGCAGGGACTGGCGTTTGGCATCCAGCCCCTGGTGAGCCAGGCAGCCGGGGCCGGGCGCCATCGCGACCTCCAGTTCCTGATGGCGATGGGGCTCAAGATCACCCTGGTCTATGGCCTGGGGGTCTGGCTGATTGTCCAGCTGCTGCCGCAGCCGGTCGCCATGCTCTACACCGGGGATCAGGACGCAGAGCTGCTCGCCGCCGCCATCAGCAGCCTGACCCTCAACCTCGCTGCCCTGCCCCTGGAGGGGATCGTCATGTTCGGCATCGTGCTGTTGCAGGCCATGGCCCGCACCCGCCAGGCCCTCGTCATCTCTGTGGCCAAGACGGTGCTGCTGCTGCCCCTCATCTTCCTGCTGCCCCTCTGGTGGGGGCGCGACGGGGTCTTGATGGCACAGCCCGCCACCGTGCTGCTGCTGACGCCCCCCCTGTGCTGGCTGCTGTGGCGGGAGTGGCGGGCCCTGAGCCCTGCCGGAGGGCGTGCTTCCGTCCCCATGCAACGGGCGCTGACCGCCCCCTGAGGCCCGCCCGGCGTCCCCCCACAAACGTCGCCCATAAAAAAAGTCCCCGCATGCGGGGACTTTTTATTGGAAGCGGCAGATCAGCAGTAGCCGTAACCCAGCAGACGCTGGTAGCGCTGCTCCAGCAGTTGCTCGCTGTCGAGGGGGCGCAGGGCATCCAGATCCTGCTTGATGCGCGCTTTCAGGTGCTTGGCCATCTTCTCCACGTCGCGGTGGGCACCGCCGAGAGGCTCCTCGACGATGTTGTCGATGAGCTTCAGCTCCTTCAGGCGCTGGGCGGTGATGCCCATGGCATCCGCCGCCACCGAGGCCTTCTCGGCGCTCTTCCAGAGGATGGAGGCGCACCCTTCCGGGGAGATGACGGAGTAGGTGGAGTACTGCAACATGTTGACCCGATCGCCCACGCCGATGGCGAGAGCGCCGCCGGAGCCGCCTTCACCGATCACGGTGCAGACAACCGGCACGGTCAGGCCGGCCATGACTTTCAGGTTGCGGGCGATGGCTTCGGACTGGCCACGCTCCTCGGCACCGACGCCGGGGTAGGCACCCGGGGTGTCGATGAAGGTGATGATCGGCATCTTGAAGCGCTCGGCCATCTCCATCAGGCGCAGGGCCTTGCGGTACCCTTCCGGGCGCGGCATGCCGAAGTTGCGCTTGATCTTCTCCTTGGTCTCGCGACCCTTCTGGTGACCGATGATCATCACGGGCTCGCCGTCGAGACGGGCGATGCCGCCGACGATGGCCTTGTCATCGGCATAGGCGCGATCCCCGGCCAGCTCGTCGAAATCGGTGAAGATCTGCTCGATGTAGTCGAGGGTGTAGGGGCGCTGGGGATGACGTGCCATCTGGGATACCTGCCAGGCCCCCAGATCGCCGAAGATCTTCTTGGTCAGCTCTTCGTTTTTCTTCTCCAGCCGGCGAATGTCTTCGCTGAGATCCACGGCACTGTTGTGCTCGCTCACATGGCGCAGTTCATCGATCTGTGCCTGCAACTCGGCGATCGGCTGTTCAAAATCCAGAAAAAGACTCATAGGGACAATAGATCCTCTAATCAAAAACCAATTCAACCCGCTCTCGTCCAAGCAGGACTCGCAAGTCATCTATCAGTTGATCGGTGGGCGTCACCCGCCACTCGGTACCGAGCGTCAATCGCACCCGGGAACCGGGGCGACGATAGTTTACCTGAACCGGACAGACTCCGGCACGGGCGGGCTCCAAAATCTCGCACAAACGCGGGAAAAAGCGCTCGTCAATGCGTTGTTCATCGAGGGAGATGCGGATTGCCCTGGCAAAACGCTCCCTCGCATCGTTGATATCCAGCAACTCGCGGGCCGACATTTTAAGGCCACCGGAGAAGTCATCAAAGCTGACCTGTCCAGAAACCACTAAAATACGGTCTTTTTGCATCAATTCTTCGTATTTTTCCAGCGCTTCACTGAACAGGGTCACATCCAGACGGCCGGATCTGTCGTCCAGGGTGAAGATCCCCATCTTGTTGCCGCGCTTGGTCACCATGCTGCGCGCCGCGATCACCAACCCCGCCGCCGTGGTCACCGTATCCCGGGAGGTGGGATGCAGATCGCACAACCGACCCGAGGTGTAGCGCCGCAGCTCGCTGCTGTACTGGTTGATGGGGTGACCGGTGAGGTAGAGCCCGAGGGTCTCGCGTTCCCCTTCCAGCCACACCTTGTCAGGCCAGTGCGGCACGTTGGCGAACGCCTTCTTGACGTCGTCGATCTCCTCCGTGAGCACGCCGAACATATCGACCTGCCCCACCGCCTGGGCCTTGGCGTGCTGCTCGGCGGCGCGCATCGCCTCCTCCAGGGTCGCCATCAGGGCGGCGCGGTGGGGGCCGAGCCTGTCCATGGCGCCGGAGAGGATGAGCTTCTCCATCACCCGTTTGTTGAGCTTCTTGATGTCGACCCGGTTGCAGAAATCGAACAGGTCGCGGAATGGACCGTCCCGATCCCGCGCCTCCAGGATCGCCTCGATGGGCCCTTCCCCTACCCCCTTCACCGCGCCGATGCCGTAGACGATGTGGCCGTCCTCGTTGACGCTGAAGCGGTAGCGGCCGGTGTTGACGTCCGGCGGGATCACGGTCAGCCCCATGCGCTGACACTCGTCCACCAGGGTCACTATCTTGTCGGTGTTGTCCATGTCCGCGGTCATCACCGCCGCCATGAACTCCGCCGGGAAGTGGGTCTTGAGCCAGAGGGTCTGGTAGGAGACCAGCGCATAGGCAGCGGAGTGGGACTTGTTGAAGCCGTAGCCCGCAAACTTCTCCACCAGATCGAAGATCTTCATCGCCAGTTCGCCGTCGACGCCGTTCTTGACCGCCCCCTCCTCGAAGCCCGCCCGCTGCTTGGCCATCTCTTCGGGTTTTTTCTTGCCCATGGCCCGGCGCAGCATGTCCGCGCCACCCAGGGTATACCCCGCCAGGGTCTGGGCGATCTGCATCACCTGCTCCTGGTAGAGGATGATGCCGTAGGTGGGCTCGAGTATGGGTTTGAGGCTTTCGTGCTGCCACTTCTCGTCCGGGTAGGAGATGGCCTCCTTGCCGTGTTTGCGCTCGATGAAGTTGTCCACCATGCCCGACTGGAGCGGGCCCGGGCGGAACAGGGCCACCAGCGCGATCATGTCTTCGAAGCAGTCGGGCTGCAGCCGCTTGATGAGGTCCTTCATGCCGCGGGATTCGAGCTGGAACACCGCCGTGGTCTCGAAGCGCTGCAAGAGGGCGAACGACTTCTTGTCGTCGATGGGGATGGCGGCGATGTCGACCGGCGGCTTGCCCTCTTTGGCAAGACGGGGGTTTATCATGCCAAGGGCCCAGTCGATGATGGTGAGGGTGCGCAGCCCCAGGAAGTCGAACTTCACCAGGCCCGCGTACTCCACGTCGTTCTTGTCGAACTGGGTGACCGGGTGATGCCCCTCGTCGTCGCAATAGAGCGGCGCGAAGTCGGTGATCTTGGTGGGCGCGATCACCACGCCACCGGCGTGCTTGCCGGCGTTGCGCACCACCCCTTCGAGGCGGCGCGCCATGTCGATGAGGTCCTTGACCTCCTCGTCCTGCTCGTAGAGCTCCGGCAACTTGGGCTCGGCTTCGAACGCCTTGGCGAGGGTCATGCCCGGATCCGGCGGGATCAGCTTGGAGATGCGATCCACAAAACCGTAGGCGTGGCCCAGCACACGGCCGACGTCCCGCACCACCGCCTTGGCCGCCATGCTGCCGAAGGTGATGATCTGGGACACCGCCTCCCGGCCGTACATCTCGGAGACGTGATCGATCACCTCGTCGCGCCGGTCCATACAGAAGTCGACGTCGAAGTCGGGCATGGAGACCCGCTCGGGGTTCAGGAAACGTTCGAACAGCAGGTCAAATTCCAGCGGATCCAGGTCGGTGATCTTGAGGGCGTAGGCCACCAGCGACCCCGCCCCCGAGCCCCGGCCCGGACCGACCGGGATGCCGTTGTCCTTGGACCACTGGATAAACTCCATCACGATGAGGAAGTAACCCGGGAAGCCCATCTGGTTGATCACTTTGAGCTCGATGTCGAGACGCTCGTCATACTCGGGACGACGCTCGGCCCGCACCGCCGGATCCGGGAACAGGAAGGCCAGCCGCTCCTCCAGCCCTTCCTTCGACTTCATGACCAGGAAGTCTTCGGTGGTCATGTCGCCGGTGGGGAAGTTGGGCAGGAAATACTCGCCAAGGCGCACCGTCACGTTGCAGCGCTTGGCGATCTCCACCGTGTTTTCCAGGGCTTCCGGGATGTCGGCAAACAGCTCCGCCATCTCCTCCTGACTGCGCAGGTACTGCTGGGGGCTGTAGCGGCGCGGTCGGCGCTTGTCCATCAGGGTGTAGCCGTCGTGGATGGCGACCCGGATCTCGTGGGCATCGAAGTCATCGGCGGTGAGGAACACCACCTCGTTGGTGGCCACCACCGGCAGTTCGAACTCGCTGGCAATGGCCACCGCCATGTGCAGGTAGACCTCCTCGTCCGGGCGGCCGGTACGCAGCAGCTCCAGGTAGTAGGCATCCGGGAAATGGGTCTGGTAGAAGGCGAGGCAATGCTCCACCATCTGGCGGTTGCCCTTGAGCAGGAACTTGCCCACATCCCCCTCGCGCCCGCCGGAGAGGACGATCACCCCCTTGGCATGTTCGCCAAGCCAGGCCTTGTCGATGACGGGGCGCCCCTGCACATGACCGCGCTGATAGCCGCGGGAGATGAGCAGGGTGATGTTCTGGTAGCCGTCGTTGTCCATGGCGAGCAGGGTGAGGCGGAACTGCTCGTCCCCAAGCTCGTCGCTCTGCACCCAGAAATCCGCCCCGACCAGGGGCTTGATCCCCTTGCCGTGGGCAGAGCCGTAGAAGCGCACCAGGCCGCACATGTTCATCTGGTCCGTCAGGGCCAGGGCCGGCATGTTGTTGGCGGCGGCTGCGGAGACGATGGGACCGATCTTCTGCAGGCCGTCGACCATGGAGAAGTCGGAGTGAACCCTCAGGTGGATGAAGCGGGGATCAGCCATGGTCACGCCCTCTCATTGCGCAAGCAGAAATCGTTCAGACAGATCGGCATCGGTTATTCGATCCCCAGGGCGCGGCGCACCGGCTTGAAGCTCTGACGGTATTCGGGCAGCGGGCCCCGTTCGGCCAGAATGGCGAGGTGCTCCGCCGTCGGGTAGCCCTTGTGGCGGGCGAAACCGTACTCGGGATGGCGGCTGTCCAGCTCGGTCATCTCGGCGTCCCGGGTCACCTTGGCGAGGATGGAGGCGGCGCTGATGGCGGCCACCAGGCTGTCACCCTTGACCACGGCGCGGGCCTCCATCGGCAATCTGGGGCAGCGGTTGCCGTCGATGAAGACCAGCTCGGGCGTCACCTTGAGCCCCGCCACGGCGCGCTGCATCGCCAGCATGGTGGCGTGCAGGATGTTGAGCTCGTCGATTTCCGCCGGGCTGGCGCGGCCGATGGCATAGGCCAGCGCCTTCTCTTTGATCTCGCCAAACAGGGCGAGCCGCTTCTTCTCGGAGAGCTTCTTGGAATCGGCGAGGCCAAGGATGGGATTGGCAGGATCCAGGATCACCGCGGCGGTGACCACGTCACCCACCAGGGGGCCGCGACCCACTTCGTCCACCCCGGCAATCAGCTTGTCTTCGGGAATATCGATCGTCATCTCATAGCCTTGAATCAAAACCGGCCCCGCAGGGCCAGTATCAGCACAACATCACGCCTGACACACAGGCAGAGCCCACTAGCGTTCCAGCAGCGCGGCAACCGCTTCCGCTGCCTGCACATCCGCATTGCAGCGGATCTTCTCGTGCAACCGGGTGAAGGTGGCGATGAGCTCGCTGTTGTCATGGTCCAGCAGCTTGCTCACCTCTTCCACCAGGTTGGCCGGGGTGCACTCGTGCTGGATGAGCTCGGGCACCAGCATCTTGTCCGCCAGCAGGTTCGGCAGGGAGACATAATCCGTCTTCACCAGCCACTGGGCCAGCAAGTAGCTGAAGGGTTTGAGTTTGTAACCCACCACCATGGGCTTTTTCACCAGCATGGCCTCGAGGGCCGCGGTGCCGGAGGCGAGCATCACCACATCGGCGGCAATCATGGCCTCGCGGCCCTGGCCGTCCAGCAGCACCATGTCGAGCTCCGGGGCCACCTCGGCCTTGATGGCGAGGAACTGCTCGCGCCGTTTCTGGTTGACCAGAGGCACGATGAAACCGAGATCCGGGTTGTGCACCGTCAGGTGCTTGCACGCCTCGAGGAAGACCGGCGCCATGAAGCCCACTTCCGCCGTGCGGCTCCCCGGCAGCACCGCCAGCCAGCGACGGGCGGGATCGATGCCGAGGGCCTCGCGCACCGCCCCTTGATCCGGCACCAGCGGAATGTCGTCCGCCATGGTGTGGCCGACGAAGCGACAGGGGGCATCGAAACGGTCGTAGAAGGCTTTCTCGAACGGCAGGAAGGCGAGCACCATGTCGGTGGCGGCCTTGATCTTGTGAATGCGGCCCTGACGCCAGGCCCAGACGGAGGGACTGACATAGTGGACCGTCTTGATACCGGCGCGGCGCAGTTTCAGCTCCACCCCGATATTGAAATCCGGTGCATCCACACCGACGAAGATGTCGGGGGGATTGGCGATGAAGTGGCGCAGCAGTTCGCGGCGCACCTGGAGGATGCGGGGCAGACGGCCCAGCACCTCGGTGATGCCCATGACGGAGAGCTCCTCCATCTCGAACAGCGCCTTCACGCCGAGAGCCTGCATCCGCGGCCCGGCGATCCCTTCGAACTGCGCATCCGGGTAGCGGGCTTGCAGTTCGCGCACCAGCCCTGCGGCCAGGATGTCGCCGGAGGTCTCTCCGGCGACGATGCCGATGCGAATGGGATCAGGCACGGATGATCCCGCGCTCGTTGTCCTTGAGGAAATCCACATAGAGCTGGATGGCCGGTTCGCTTTGGGCCATCTCGCTCAGCACGGGCAACACCTCTTCAATGGTCTTGCCGGAGCGGAAGATCTCCTTGTAGGCGCGCTTGACGGCAGAGATCGCCTCGGCGCTGAAGCCACGACGACGCAGGCCTTCGGAGTTGACCCCGAACGGCTTGGCGTAGTTGCCGGCGGCCATCACGTAGGGCGGCACGTCCTTGTTCAGGGCAGCGCAGCCGCCGACGAAGGCGTGGGAGCCGACGCGGCCGAACTGGTGAATGGCAGACAGACCGCCGAAGATCACGAAGTCACCGATGTGCACATGGCCCGCCAGGGTGGCGTTGTTGGCGAAGATGCAGTTGTCACCGATGATGCAGTCGTGGGCCACGTGAACGTTGACCATGAACAGGTTGCCGCTACCCACCTTGGTCAGGCTCTGGTCCTGGGTGGTGCCGCGGTGCACGGTGCAGTTCTCGCGAAACACGTTGTTGTCGCCGATCTCGAGGAAGGTGCGCTCGCCGGCGTACTTCTTGTCCTGGCAATCCTCACCGATGGAGGTGTGCTGGAAGATCTTGTTGCCGCGACCGATCTTGGTCGGGCCCTTGATCACCACGTGGGAGCTCACCCAGGTGTTGTCACCGATTTCCACCTCGGCGCCGATGACGGTGAAGGGGCCGATTTCAACCCCTTTGCCGATGACGGCAGACTCATGGACGATGGCGGTGTCGTGGATGATGGCAGTCTGATCGATCACGGTTATACCTCGCGCTTGGCGCACATCAGTTCGGCAGTACAGACCACTTCACCGTCGACGGTGGCGACACCGGTGAACTTGGCGATGCCGCGACGCTCCTTCAGGAACTCCACATCCAGCACCAGCTGATCGCCGGGACCCACCGGGCGCTTGAAGCGGGCATTGTCGATGGAGGCAAAGTAATAGAGCTCGTTGGGGGACGGCTTGCCCACCATGGTGAAGGCCAGGATACCGGTGGCCTGGGCCATGGCTTCCAGGATCAGCACGCCGGGGAAGACCGGCTTGGCCGGGAAGTGGCCCTGGAAGATCGGCTCGTTGAACGAGACGTTCTTGATGGCGCGCAGGGTCTTGCGCTCATCGCTGATCTCGTAGTTTTCCACCTTGTCCACCATCAGGAACGGATAACGGTGGGGCAGCAGATCCATGATTTCCTGGATGCCCAGGCTCTTCTTTTCAGTAGTCAAAACAGTACCCTATACCAATCGTGATTATTCTTGATCCAGCTTTTTCTCAAGCTTGCTCAACCGCTTGTGCATCTCTTCGATACGCATCACCCGGGCGGCGGTCTTGCGCCACTCTTTATTGGTTTGCAGGGGGATGCCGGAAGAGTAGATACCGGGCTCGGTGATGGGACGCATCACCATGGCCATGCCGGTGACGGTGGCCTGGTCGCAGATCTCCATGTGCCCGTTAAAGACGGAGGCACCACCAATGATACAGTATTTGCCGACCTTGAGACTACCGGCCATCACGGTGGAGCCCGCCACGGCAGTGCCGTAGCCGATCTCGACGTTGTGGGCGATCTGGCACTGGTTGTCGATGATGACGTTGTCAGCGATGCGGGTATCTTCCAGCGCACCGCGGTCGATGGTGGTGCAGGCACCGATCTCGACCCGGTTGCCGATGGTCACGCCACCAAGCTGGGGGATCTTGATCCACTCGCCGCGCTCGTTGGCATAACCGAAACCGTCTGCCCCGATCACGGTGCCGGCCTGTACCAGACAGTCCGTGCCCAGGGTCACGTTGTGATAGAGGGTGACGTTGGCCCACAACCGGGAGCGCGCTCCCAGTCGGGTATCCTTGCCAACGAAACAGCCCGGGCCGATGCGCACATCGTCACCCAGCACGACGCCGGATTCGATCACCGCATTGGCACCGATGGCCACTCTCTCGCCCAGTTGCACGTCCGCCGCGATGACGGCGCTCGGATGGATATCCATGGCCGGCTGCGGGGTGGTGTCCAGCAGTTGGGCAACCCGTGCAAAGCCCACGTAGGGGTCCTTGAGCACCAGGGCGTTGGTGGGGCAAAACGGCAGGTCTGCCTCGGTGATGAGCACGGCAGTGGCCTTGCTCTGCTCCAGAAAATGCCGGTACTTCTTGTTGGACAGGAAGGCTATCTCCCCCTCCCCGGCTTTTTCCAGTGTCGCGACCTTGCGAATTTCCCGGGTCCCATCCCCATGGACCTCGGCCCCCAGTTGCTGGGCCAGCTGTGCGAGAGTGAATGCCATCAATTAGTTGCTCTTGCTAACCTGAGAAATAACCTGGCCGGAGATGTCCAGCTTGCTGGCTGCATAAGGGGCGGCGTTGCGCTCCAGCACCAGATCGTAGCCATTGCTCTTGGCGATGGCGTCGATGGCAGCCTGCACCTTGGTCAGGATCTTGTTGCGCTCTTCGGACTGACGGCGACCGTTGTCCTGTTCAAACGCCTGACGCTTCTGGTTGAACTCCATCTGCAGCTTGGCCAGCTTCTCCTGGCTCTGCTTCTTCTGCTCGGCGCTCATGAAGGCTTCGTCCTTCTTGAACTTCTCGACCAGTGCCTGACCGTCGGACTCCAGCTTCTGCAGTTCACGCATGCGCGGCTCGAACTCACCCTTCAGCTTCTTGGCAACGGCTTCACGCTGGGGCAGCTTTTGGAAGACTTCGCCCATGTCGACCACGGCAATCTTGGTCTCAGCGAAGGCAGAACCCATGCCGGCAGCCATCAGTGCAAAGCTCAAACCAGCTACTTTCAACGCTTTATTCACACTTACTCCTTGGTCCCTCGGTCGAGGGCTACCTGATTTACCTGATTGTGCAAGCGATCCACGAGATCGTCTTGTTACCTGGTGAGGCACGCAAACGCGCGACCCATCATGCTTCCCCCCGCCATGGCGGGGGGGCGTCCGCTCCCCTTAGAAGGTTCGGCCGATGTTGAAGGAGAAGACTTCGGTGTCGTCCCCTTCGTATTTCTTGATTGGTCTTGCCAGCACGAACACCAGCGGGCCCATGGGAGAGAGCCACTGCAGCGACAGACCGGTCGACATCCGGATGTTGCTCGGGTCGGAGTAGTCCATCAGATAGTTGCAACCACTGAAGCAACGGTTCTGATACTGGCTGTAGTCGAAGTGGGTATCCCACACGGAACCGGCGTCGATGAAGAAGCTGGTCCGCAGCTGGGGCTGATAGGTCTCGGAGGCAAAGGGTGTCGGCACGATCATTTCCAGCGAGGCCACCGCCAGGGCGTTGCCCCCGACCGAGCTGTCAGTGCCCTGGATGACGTCGTTACCACTCAAGTTGTAGTAGTAGAGCGCCTTCGGACCGACTGTGTTGCTCTTGAAACCACGCAGGGTATCGAAACCACCGGCGTAGTAGTTCTCGAAGAACGGCAGAACGTGCTCGTAATCGCCATTGGTGCCGTAGCCATCGCCGTAGGAGGCACGGGCCTTGGCCAGCATGACCCATTTGTGATCGGCATCAAACGGGAAGTAGTGGGCATCTTCTGCGTTGAGCTTGAAGTACTGCAGATCCATGCCGGGCACCGTCACCTTGGCGTTCACCCGCTGGCGGTCACCGGAGGTCGGGAACTGACCCTTGTTGAGGGTGGAGCGGGTCCAGCCGGCGGTGACGTCCACGGTGTTGAACACCATGCGGTTGTCGCCATCCAGATTGCCGTTGTAGACCTTCCAGAACTCGTCCACCTGTACATAGGGGTTGGGCTGGGACAGTTTGTTGTTTTCGTAGCCCAGGCTGAAGTCGAGACGGTTGTTCTCGTTGACCGGGAAGCCGCTGGAGAGACGGAAACCGACGGTGGTGTTCTCGTAGTCCACGATGTTGGCGTCGGCCGCACTGAACTTGTTGTAGTAGAGACGGCCGCCCAGGCTCACCCCGTCCACGGTGAAGTAGGGGTCGTTATAGCTCAGGTCGACGCTCTTGGAGTAGTCGTTGGTGCTGGCGTTGATGCCGATCTTCTTGCCGGTCCCCATGAAGTTGTCCTGCTGCAGACCCGCCTGCAGGCTCAGACCCGACTCGGTGCCGTAGCCGATACCGGCGTTGATGGACCCCGCCGGCTGCTCCTTGACCTTGAAGTCCAGATCGACCTGGTCATCGCTGCCCGGCACCCGCTTGGTGTCAACCTCCGCGGTCTCGAAGAAGCCGAGGCGGTTGAGACGGGTCTTGGACTGCTCGACGTTGTCGGAGGAGAGCCAGGTGCCCTCCATCTGGCGCATCTCGCGACGCAGCACTTCGTCCTTGGTGGTGACGTTGCCGCTGAAGTTGATGTTGCGCACATAGACCCGGGGACCCGGCTCCACGTTGACGATGAGCTCCACTTCCTTGGTCTGGTCGTTGATCTGGGGGAAGGTGACCACTTTCGGATAGGCGTAGCCGTAACGGCCGAGGAACTTGGAGAGCACCTCTTCGGTATGGGTCACCTGACTGGCGGAGTAGACGCTGCCCGCCTCGATGGGGATGAGGCCCTTCATCTCGCCGCCGCGGTCGATGAGGTCGCCCTTGAGCTGGATGCCGGAAACCTTGTACTGCTCCCCTTCCTTGACGTTGAGGGTGACATAGACCCCCTTCTTGTCCGGGGTCATGGAGACCTGGGTGGACTCCTGGGTGAAGCGGATGTAGCCGCGGTCCATGTAGTAGGAGCGCAGCACTTCGATGTCACCGGCCAGCTTCTGCTTCTGGTAGCGCTGATCACCGGTGAAGTTCCACCAGGGCACGTCGTCCTTGAGGGAGAGCTGGGCCAGCAGCTTCTCTTCCGGGAAGACGTTGTTGCCGACGATGTTGATCTGCTGGATCTTGGCCGCTTCCCCTTCCACGAAGGTGAACTTGAGGTCGACCCGGTTGCGCGGCAGCGGGGTGACGATGGCCTTGACCTTGGCGGAGTACTTGCCCACACCGTAGTAGAAATCTTCCAGCCCTTTCTCGAGGGAGCTCAGCACGGTGCGATCCAGCGGATCACCCACGCGGATCCCGGAGGATTCCAGGCTCTGGGTCAGTTGCTCTTCCTTGATGTCCTTGTTGCCGGAGAACTCGATGCTGGAGATGGTCGGGCGCTCCTTGACCACCACTTGCAGCACCTGACCGTCGCGATAGACCTTGACGTCCTCGAAGTTGCCGGAGGCATAGAGCTTCTTGATGGCGTTCGCCAGGGACACGGAGTCGACGGAATCACCGACCCGCACCGGCAGATTCAACAGGGCGGCACCCAGGGTCACCCGCTGCAGGCCCTCGACCTGAATGTCTTGCACCACAAAAGAGGCCGGGGCAGCCTGAGCCAGGAAGCTGGCCCCCAGCAGGCAACTCAACACCAATGCTTTTTTAACAGCCATTTTGTTCTTATGTGTCCTTGTTGATGCTCTGGCCTCAGAGGCGAGCGAAATCATTAAACAGCGCAATGCCCATCAGTAACATCAGAATGGCGGCGCCTATCCTGAACCCAACTTCCTGAATTTTTTCCGATACCGGCTTGCCGGTGACCGCCTCGATGAGGAAATAGACCAGATGGCCACCATCGAGCACCGGCAGGGGGAACAGGTTGATGATCCCCAGGTTGACGCTGATGAGCGCCAGGAATCCGAGGAAATAGACCAACCCGTAATCGGCGCTGCTGCCGGCCCCCTTGGCGATGGAGATGGGGCCGCTCAGGTTGTCCAAAGAGACGATGCCACCGATCAGCTTGCCTATCATGTCGAAGGTCAGGGTGATCAGGCTCCAGGTCTTCTGGACCCCATGCCACAGGGCTTGCAAAGGCCCATACTGTAACAGAGTTCGATACTCATCCGGTAATGGAACCAGTTGCGGTGACAAGCCCACAAAACCGACCAGCTGGCCCTTCACTTTCTTCCCGTCCGGGGTCAGGGTCAGGGTCATCTCGCTGCCCCCGCGCTCCACCGTCACCTGCAGCGGCTGCGCCGGTGACTGCTGGACACGCTCGACAAACTGGGTCCATTCGGTGATGGCATCTCCATCGACCCCCTTGATGCGATCCCCTATCTGAAGGCCGGCCTTCTCGCTGGCGCTCGACGGTACCACGGCCTCCACCACGGGCAGCACCTTGCCACCGAGGGGCACTATCCCGAGGCTCCCGATGGGTGACTCTTTGTCCGGATCGAATTTCCAACCTGCCAGCTGCAGGGTCTTGTCCACTGCATAGCTGGTGTTGGCCGCCTTGAGCTTGAGCTGGACCGAGTCATCGCCAAGGTGGCTGATGAGGGCGTAGGTGACGCTCTCCCAGTCACCGGTCTCCTCGCCACCGACGCCGACGATCTCCATGCCTGGCAGGATGCCGGCCTCTGCCACGATGGAGGCGGGACGCACCTCGCCCACCACGGGTTTGACGCTCGGCACCCCTATCATGAACATCAGCCAGAAGGCGAACAGGGCGAACACGAAGTTCGCCATGGGGCCGGCCGCGACGATGGCCATCCGGGCCCAGACGCTCTTGTGGTTGAAGGCCTGCACCTCCTCCCCAGGTTTGAGTGCGTCGACCCGGCCATCCAGCATCTTGACGTAACCGCCAAGGGGGATCAGGGCCAGCACGTATTCGGTGCCATCCTTGCCAAGGCGACGCCAGATGGCCTTGCCAAAGCCGATGGAGAAGCGCTCCACCTTGACGCCGCAACGACGAGCCACCCAGAAGTGGCCAAATTCATGCACCGCCACCAGCAGCCCGAGGGCCACGATGAAGGCGCCGATATTCCACAGAACCCCGCCCATCAGCCGCGTACCCCGCGGTCATGTCCAGTCCTGCGCTCGAGAGCATGGAGAGGGGCTGGCTGCCACCACAGTCCGTTCATACGGCAAGCTCCTTTATCAGTTGCTGGGCACGGGCTCGGGCCGTACCGTCCAGGGCGATGAGATCCGCCAGAGAGCCGGCAGCACTGCTGCCCAGCTCGGCCATGACGGATTCGTTGACTCTGGCAATATCCATAAATCCGATCCGCTCTGCAAGAAAAGCCGCGACGGCCTCCTCGTTGGCGGCATTGAGGGAGGTGGTCGCCCCCTGCCCCTGCTGGCACGCGCTCATGGCCAGCGCCAGACAGGGATAGCGCTCATAGTCGGGCCGGATAAAGCTGAACTCTCCGACACTGAAGAAATCCAAAGGTTCCACACCGGACTCGATCCGTTCCGGATAGGCCAGAGCGTGGGCAATGGGGGTGCACATGTCCGGGTTGCCGAGCTGGGCCAGCACGGAGCCATCCTTGTACTGCACCATGGAGTGAATGACGGACTGGGGGTGAATCACCACCTGGATCTGCTCGGGGGCCGCATTGAACAGCCAGCGCGCCTCGATGTACTCCAGCCCCTTGTTCATCATGGTGGCGGAGTCCACCGAGATCTTGGCCCCCATGGACCAGTTGGGATGGGCAATGGCTTGCGCCGGGGTGACATGGTGCAGTTCACCCACATCGGCATAGCGGAAAGGTCCGCCGGAGCCGGTCAGCAGGATCTTGCTGATCCCCGCCCCGGCCAGATCGCAGAAACCGGGCTGGCGCTGCACGTCGACCGGCAGGCACTGGAAGATGGCGTTGTGTTCGCTGTCGATGGGCAGCAGCTCGGCGCCATGCTCGCGCACCGCCTCCATGAAGAAGGCTCCTGACATCACCAACGCCTCCTTGTTGGCCAGCAGAATGCGCTTGCCGGCGCGCACGGCAGCCATGGTGGGTGCCAGACCCGCCGCACCGACAATGGCCGCCATCACGCTGTGGGCATCGGGGTGAGCAGCCACGTCGCACAGGGCTGCCTGACCGGACAACACCCGGGTGGTGCTGCCGTGGGCCTTGAGCCGACCCGCCAGCTCGCTGGCGGCGCCTTCGTCCACCATGACGGCAAACCGGGGGGAGAATTCGAGACAGTCGCGCAGCATGGCGTCCACGCTGCGGGCAGCGGTCAGCGCCAGCACCTGCCAGCGCCCGGGGTTGTGGCGCAGTACCTTGAGGGTGCTCTGACCGATGGAGCCTGACGCTCCCAGGATCACCAGGTTTTGCATCAAGACTCCTGATTGGGTAACAGACTGATGGAGCGGGACGCTCCCGGGATCATCAGTGCGCGAAACATCAAAACTCCGGGCCGAGCAACAGGTAGCTGAGCAGGAAGACGGGCAGCGCCGCCGTCAGGCTGTCGATGCGATCGAGAATGCCCCCATGGCCCGGCAACAGGGTGCCGGAATCCTTGATGCCGGCTTCCCGCTTGAACATGCTCTCGGCCAGATCGCCGAGCACGGAGGCCAGCACCGCCAGCAGAGAACAGAGCAGCACGGTGCCCATCTTGGCAGGCACGAAGCCCATGAACCAGGTCACGCCGATGGCCAGCAGGCTGGCGGTAAACAGCCCACCCAGCATGCCTTCGATGGTTTTACCCGGGCTCACGGCCGGCGCCAGCTTGTGTTTGCCGAACGCCTTGCCGAAAAAATACGCGCCAGAATCTGCCGCCCAGACCAGTCCCATCACGAACAGCAGGATCCAAGCCCCCATCATGGGGTCGTGGTAGAAGTTGTAACCGCGAATGGCCACCAGGGACCAGAAGAAGGGAACCAGGGTCACCAGACCGAACAGGGATTTGAGCCAGATGGATTCACGCCACAGCCTGGCGCTTTGCGGGTAGCGCAGCACCAGCAGCAGCCCCAGCAGCCACCAGCTGACGGCGGTCCAGAGCACGCCCATCACCAACGGATGCAGTTGGGGGATCCAGAGTTGCTCCACGGGCACCCAGAACAGACTGGCCCCCAGCAGCAGACAGAACACCAGCGGCAACCACTGTTGCGGCTGGGCAGTGACGAAGGCACTCCACTCACGGCTGGCCAGCAGAAAGACCAGGGCGGCGAGCAGGGCAAAGAATTTCAACGGCAGAAAAAACATCGCCCCCAACACCAGGGGTACTAACAGTAATGCGGTAATAATTCGTTGTTTTAGCAAAAGAAACCTCTCTCTTGGGAGCGGGGTTTAGCCGGTCTGTTGCGCGGCGATCAATTCCCGGATCTGTTCACCCGTACACCCGAAGCGACGCTCGCGAGCAACGAAGGAGGCAACTGCCCCACTGAACTCGGCCTCGTCAAAATCGGGCCACAGGACCGGGGTAAAATAGAGTTCGGCATAGGCGAGCTGCCAAAGGACAAAGTTGCTGATGCGATGATCCCCGCCGGTGCGGATCAACAGATCCACGGGGGGCAGATCAGCCATGCAGACATGACGACCCAATGCCGCCTCATCGACCGCCTCGGCATCCAGTTCACCCGCCGCCACGGCCCGTGCTAGGGTCCGGGCCGCCTGGGCGATGTCCCACTGACCGCCATAGTTGGCGGCGATATTGAGGGTCAATCCCTGATTGTTGGCGGTCAGGGCCTCGGCCTTGGCGATCTTGGCCTGCAGCCGCTCGCTGAAGCGGGCAGTGTCGCCAATCACCCGAAGGCGAATGCCGTTGCTGTGCAACTTGCTCACCTCGCGACCCAGCACCGTCATGAACAATTCCATCAGGGCGTTGACTTCCCCTTCCGGACGGCGCCAGTTCTCGCTGGAAAACGCAAACAGGGTCAGCGCCTCCATCTTGGCACGGGCGGCAAAGGCCACGGCCTCACGCACGGATTTCACGCCCGCCTTGTGCCCGGAAACCCGCATCTTGCCGCGGTTCTGGGCCCAGCGACCATTGCCATCCATGATGATGGCGACATGACGGGGCAAGGACGAGCTGGCGCTATCGCCTAGCGCTGCCAAAAGCGACATTCATTTCTCCCACAAAGACAAAAGCGCCGTGCAGGGGCACTACACGGCGCTCGTAATATACCTGTCGGAGGCTTAGATTTCCATTAGCTCCTTTTCCTTCACAACCAGGGCGTCATCCACCAGCTTGATGAAGGTATCGGTCAGCTTCTGGATCTCTTCCTGGGCGCGACGGTCGTCGTCTTCGGAGATCTCTTTCTCTTTCAGCAGGGCTTTCAGATCGGCGTTGGCATCGCGACGGATGTTGCGAATGGCAACCCGGGCACCTTCGGCTTCGGCACGGACGATCTTGGTCAGATCACGGCGACGCTCTTCGGTCAGCGGCGGCAGCGGCACGCGCAGAGTCTGGCCGTTGCTGGACGGGTTCAGGCCCAGATCGGAGGTCAGGATGGCTTTTTCCACCGCCTGGATCATGGAGCGATCGAAGATGGAGATGGAGAGAGTACGGGCATCTTCTGCCACCACGTTGGCCAACTGCTTCAGAGGAGTGGCAGCACCGTAATACTCCACCTGGATGCCGTCGAGCAGGCTCGGGTGAGCACGGCCGGTACGGATCTTGGACATCTGGGTCTTCAGCGACTCTACGCTTTTGCCCATGCGGTCCTTGGCGTCGTTTTTAATCTCGTTGATCACAGTGGTTTTCCTTTTGGCGAACGAGCCGACAGGCGGCTCGTATCTATCTTGTTGACTGGCGTAATGGACAAGCGAGCCTGGGGCTCACACTTGCCTTACTTGCTGGCCTGGTGGATCAGGGTACCTTCCGGCTCACCCATGATCACGCGGCGCAGCGCGCCCGGTTTGTTCATGTTGAACACCCGGATCGGCAGATCGTGGTCGCGGGCCAGGGTAAAAGCAGCAAGATCCATCACTTTGAGTTCTTTTTCAAGAACTTCATCATAACTCAGTTCCTGATAGAGCACGGCATCCGGGTTCTTGACCGGGTCATCGGTGAACACGCCATCGACCTTGGTGGCTTTCAGCACGACGTCGGCTTCGATCTCGATACCGCGCAGGCAGGCTGCCGAGTCGGTGGTAAAGAAGGGGTTGCCGGTACCGGCAGAGAAGATCACCACCTTGCCGGCGCGCAGCTGGCTGATGGCTTCGGCCCAGCTGTAGGAGTCGCAGACCCCTTGCAGGGAGATGGCCGACATCAGGCGGGCATTCACATAAGCACGATGCAGGGCATCACGCATGGCCAGGCCGTTCATGACGGTCGCCAGCATGCCCATGTGGTCACCCACCACGCGATTCATGCCAGCCTTGGCAAGGCCGGCACCACGGAACAGGTTGCCGCCACCGATGACCAGACCGACCTGAACACCCAGCTCAACCAGCTCTTTGATCTCTTGGGCCATCCGTTCCAGCACCGCCGGATCAATGCCGAAACCCTCGGATCCTTGCAGGGCTTCACCACTCAACTTCAGAAGAACACGTCTGTATGCAGGCTTGGGATTGGTACTCATGTCACTGATTCCTGGTCATATAAAGACCGCGACATAAGTCGCGGTCTGGGGAAACGGAAAAACCGGTTCTATTAGGCCTTCTGAGCGGCCGCGATCTGGGCTGCTACTTCAGCAGCGAAGTCGGTCTCTTGCTTCTCGATGCCTTCGCCCACTTCGAAACGGGTGAAGGAAACAACGTCAGCGCCTTCTTTCTTCAGCAGCTCGGCAACGGTCATGGAAGGATCTTTCACGAACGGTTGACCAGTCAGGGAAACCTCACCGGTGAACTTCTTCATGCGGCCTTCAACCATCTTCTCGGCGATCTCTTTCGGCTTGCCGGAGTTGATGGCGATGTCGATCTGGATTTCGCGCTCTTTGGCAACGACTTCGGCAGACACGTCTTCCGGTTTGACGAATTGCGGGCTGTTGGCAGCAACGTGCATGGCCAGATCTTTGGCCAGCTCGTCGGTACCGCCAACCAGCTTGGTGATAACACCGATGCGGGAGCCGTGAACGTAGGTGCCCAGGTTGTCACCTTCAACCAGCATCACGCGACGCAGGTTCATGTTCTCACCGATCTTGGCGATCAGGTTGGTGATGGTCAGCTCGACGGACTCGCCGTTGCCGAAGTCGGCGGCTTTCAGCGCATCAACGTCAGCGATTTTCTGGGTAGCAGCGATCTCGACGATCTTCTGACCCATGGCCAGGAAACCGGCATCCTTGGAAACGAAGTCAGTCTCGCAGTTCAGCTCGATCATGACGGCAACGTTGCCTTCGGTACGGGCGAAGATCACACCTTCAGCGGCGATACGGCCAGCTTTCTTGGCGGCCTTGGCCTGACCGGATTTACGCATGTTCTCGATAGCCAGCTCGATATCACCGTTGGCTTCTTCCAGCGCTTTTTTGCAATCCATCATGCCAGCGGCGGTGCGCTCGCGCAGTTCTTTTACCAGGGCGGCAGAAATGTTTGCCATGTCCAGTATCCTCGGTCTTGAATTGACAAGAAACAGGGGCCACAAGGGCCCCTGCTAACCAATTACATCAGCTTGGTTAATAAGGGCTTTTCAGTCCTTATCAATTACTCAGCTTCAACGAAGCCATCTTGTTCGGCTTGAACAACGATGTCCTGCTCGCGGGCTTCCAGAACGGTGTCAGCAGCAGCGTTCAGGTACAGCTGTACGGCACGGATAGCGTCGTCGTTACCCGGGATGACATAGTCAACGCCGTCCGGGTTGGAGTTGGTATCAACGATGGAAACTACCGGGATACCCAGGTTGTTGGCTTCTTTGATAGCGATGTGCTCGTGGTCGGCATCGACAACGAACAGAACGTCAGGCAGGCCGCCCATGTTCTTGATACCACCCAGGCTCTTCTCCAGCTTTTCCATTTCGCGAGTACGCATCAGCGCCTCTTTCTTGGTCAGCTTGTCGAAGGTACCGTCTTCGCTCTGGGTTTCCAGATCTTTCAGGCGCTTGATGGACTGACGAACGGTTTTCCAGTTGGTCAGCATGCCGCCCAGCCAGCGGTGGTTAACATAGAACTGGTCGCAACGCTCAGCGGCTTCTTTGACGGCTTCAGACGCGGCACGCTTGGTACCTACGAACAGTACCTTGCCTTTCTTGGCAGCTACGGAGCTGATGAAGTTCATGGCATCGTCAAACATCGGAACGGTTTTTTCCAGGTTGATGATGTGAACTTTGCTGCGGGCGCCGAAGATGTAGGACTTCATTTTCGGGTTCCAGTAACGAGTCTGGTGACCGAAGTGAACGCCGGCTTGCAGCATGTCGCGCATAGAAACTTTAGCCATTTTATACCTCTGTATTGGGGTTAGGCCTCCACACATCCCATATAACCGACCCGTTAAGGCACCCCGGCATATGTGTCGATGTGTGTGTGTTGTTGAGTAAGGGTGATGGCATGAGGACACGAGTTCCCCATTCCGGCGCGCTTTATACCATAACTTTGGTCATGACACCACCAGCCCGGGTGCTAAAAATGGATCCCGAACCATGGTGCGACCGCCTGATGACGTTGCGATGACGATCACACTGGAAGTAAACGGGGGTTGGGGATAAAATTTCGCCCTGATTGCAAACGCATCTATTTTTCATTACCTGGTTGTTGGGCATCGGCAGGATGCGCAATCAGGCCCCAAGAGAGATCCCATGTCCATTAAAATCAAGACACCGGAAGAGATTGAGAAAATGCGTGTCGCCGGCCAGCTGGCCGCCGACGTGCTGGTCATGATCGCCCCCCACGTCAAGGCGGGCGTCACCACAGACGAACTGAATACCCTCTGCCACGACTACATCGTCGACGTGCAGCAGGCCATCCCCGCGCCGCTCAATTACCACGGCTTCCCTAAGTCCATCTGTACTTCGGTGAACGATGTCATCTGCCATGGCATCCCGAACCACAAGAAACTGCGGGAAGGGGACATCATCAATCTGGATATCACCGTCATCAAGGATGGTTATCACGGCGATACCTCCGCCATGTTCATCGTGGGCCAGACCACCCCCCTGCGCCGCCAGCTCTGCAAGGTGGCCCAGGATAGCCTCTATGCCGCCATCAAGCGGGTGCGCCCGGGCATGTGCATCACCGAGATCGGCGCCGTCATCCAGCCCATCGTCGAGCAGGCCGGCTTCTCCGTGGTACGCGACTACTGCGGCCATGGCATCGGTGCCGAGTTCCACGAAGAGCCGCAGATCCTCCACTACCGCAACGGCGGCAAGCTGGAGCTGAAAGCGGGCATGTGCTTCACCATCGAGCCCATGGTCAACAGCAAGAAGTACCACTGCAAGGTCAATCCGAAGGATGGCTGGACCGTGACCACCAAGGACGGCGGCGACTCCGCCCAGTGGGAGCACACCCTGCTGGTGACCGAGGATGGCTGCGAGGTCCTGACCCTGCGCCCCGACGACACTATCGAGCGTTTTATCCGCCACGTTTGACATTCAACCCCGGCCGCGCGCCGGGGTTGCTCTTTACCCGGCCCGACCGAGAGTGTGACATGCCATGGATGCCAGCCTGCTTTCTCCCCATCTGCTCCCAGACGATCAGCTCACCCGTGACAACTGCAAGGAGTACCTGAGCCGCTTTCTCGCCTGGCTGCACGAGCGCTTCGACGCCGGTGACAACATCATCGAACTGGTGGCCACCCGCTCCGAATACATGGACGCGCTGCTGACCAGGCTCTGGCACAAGTTCGGCTTCGACAGGACCGAGCTCACCCTGATCGCGGTGGGGGGCTATGGCCGCGGCGAGCTGCACCCCCACTCCGACATCGATCTGCTTATCCTCTATGAAGGGGACGAGCTGGACGAGGTGCTGGGGCTGCGCATCGGCGAGTTCATCACCCTCTTGTGGGATCTCAAGCTGGAAGTGGGGCAGTCGGTGCGCAACGTGGCCGAGTGCATCGAGCAGGGTCGCAACGACATCACGGTTGCCACCAACCTCATCGAGGCCCGTTACATCACGGGTCGCCTGGCGGGATTCGAGCAGTTGCAGGCGGCCACCCAGCCCCAGCACTTCTGGCCGAGCGAAGCCTTCTTTCGTGCCAAACGCGAAGAGCAGGCCCTGCGCCACCAGCAGTTTCTCGGTACCGCCTACAAGCTGGAGCCGGATCTCAAGAACAATCCCGGGGGCCTTCGCGACATCCAGACCCTGGCCTGGGTCGCCCGCCGCCACTTCGGCGCCACCACCCTGTTCGAGATGACCAGCCACGGTTTTCTCAACCGGGCCGAGTACCGGGAATTGCTCGACTGTCAGAATTTCCTGTGGAAGGTGCGCTTCGCCCTGCACATGGCCATCAACAAGGGGGACAACCGTCTCTTGTTCGACCGCCAGCGCACCGTGGCCCAGATGCTGGGGTTCGAGGGCGAGGGCAACGGCCCGGTCGAGCAGATGATGAAGCGCTTCTACCAGACTGTGCGACGGGTGGCCGAACTCAACGAGATGCTGCTGCAACTCTTTGACGAGGCCATTCTCGGCAACACCGCCATGGACGTGCGCCGCATCAGCGACGAATTCCAGCTGCGCGGCCGCCTCATCGATGCGGTGGACTCCGAGCTGTTCGGCCGGGATCCTGCCGCCATCCTGCGACTCTTCTACCAGATAGCCCAGCACCCGGAGATTGCCGGCATCCACTCCGCCACCTTGCGCCAGTTGCGCGAGGCCAGACGCACCCTCAACTGCTGGCTGCAAGATCTACCCGAGTGCCGCCGTCTCTTCATGGCGCTCCTGCGCCACCCCAACGGCATCGGCCAGCCGCTCACCCTGATGCACAAGTACGGGATCCTCGCGGCCTACCTGCCCCAGTGGAACCTCATCGTCGGCCAGATGCAGTTCGACATGTTCCACGCCTACACGGTGGACGAGCACACCCATCGGCTGCTGCAGAACATCCATCGCTTCCCGAATCCAGCCAACCGCCAGACTCACCCGCTCTGCCACGAGGTGTTCACCCAGTTGCGCAAGCCCGAGCTGCTCAGCATCGCCGCCCTCTTCCACGACATCGCCAAGGGCAGGCGTGGCGATCATTCCGAACTCGGGGCCGTGGATGCGCTGGAATTTTGCCAGTTGCACGGGCTGGATCGCTACGAGAGCCGACTGGTCGCCTGGCTGGTGCGCCACCATCTGCTGATGTCGGTCACCGCCCAGCGCCGCGACATCTACGACCCGGACGTGGTCACCGACTTCGCCCAGAAGGTGCGGGATGAATTGCACCTCGACCTGCTCTATTGCCTGACCGTGGCCGACATCTGTGCCACCAACGACAGTCTGTGGAACGACTGGAAGGGCACCCTGCTGCGCGAACTCTACTTCGCCACCCAAAAGGCCCTGCGCCAGGGGTTGGAAAACCCGCCGGACATGCGCCTAAAGATCCGTGAAAACCAGCGCCAGGCCAGGCAGATCCTGACCCAGCGCGAGGTGCCACAGGAGGCGGTCACCGCCCTCTGGAACGACTTCAAGGCCGATTACTTCCTGCGCCACAGCCCGGAGCAGATCGCCTGGCACTGCCGCAAGATCATCGCCCACGGTGACAACCCGGCCCCCCTGGTGCTCATCGGCAAGCATCCCATACGGGGCGGTAGCGAGGTGTTCATCTATTGCCGCGATACCCCCAACCTCTTTGCCACCGTGGCTTCGGCACTGGATCAGAAGAACCTCAGCATCCACGACGCCCAGATCATGAATTCGCGCAACGACTATGTGCTCGACACCTTCATCGTGCTGGAACCGAACGGCGAGCCCATCAGCCCCAACCGTACCGCCACCATCAAGAAGGCGCTGGAGAAAGCCCTTCAGGAGCCGGGCAAGCTGGTCCTGCGCAGCAAGCCCCTGTCTAGACGCCACCGCCAGTTCAGCGTGCCGACCAGGGTGGTCTTCCTGCCCCACAAGGGGGAAAACCGCCACACCCTGCTGGAGCTGACGGCCCTAGACACTCCGGGCCTATTGGCCCGTATCGGTGCCGTGTTCCAGCAGTGCGGCCTCTCCCTCCATGCCGCCAAGATCACCACCATCGGTGAGCGGGTGGAGGACTTCTTCAGCCTCACCACCCTGGCCGGAGAGCCGCTGAACCCGGAGGAGCAACAGGCCCTCGAGGAGAGGCTGGTCAATCAGCTCAACCCCCAGGAACCGGTTGGCGAGAGTGCCTGACACGCTCGGATGAAGCCTCGAAAGAGGCTTTTTGACGTATTGATTCCTCAATCAGAACAAATGGTTGGACCACTCAAGTACAATAAATCGCCCTGATTCTGAAGAAATCGGCGAGAGCCCTTAAAAACGATTGGAAAAGTGTGATACAACAAACAGAATTTTATAAAGGAAACCTGTCATGACCCAGTTGCAACAGACCATCGAAGCGGCCTTCGAGCGCCGTGACTCCATCACCCCCGGCTCCGTCGATGCCGCCACCAAGGCCGCCATTCTGGAAGCCATCGACCTGCTGGACTCCGGCAAAGCCCGGGTTGCCGAGAAGATTGCCGGCGAGTGGGTCGTCCACCAGTGGCTGAAGAAGGCCGTGCTGCTCTCCTTCCGCATCAACGACAACGGCATCATCAAGGGCGACGATGCCCAGTACTACGACAAGGTTCCCCTGAAGTTCTCCAACTACACCGAAGAGCAGTTCAAGGCTGCCGGTGTACGCGTCGTGCCGCCCGCAACCGCGCGCAAAGGCTCCTTCATCGCCCCGAACACAGTGCTGATGCCCTCCTACGTCAACATCGGCGCCTTCGTCGATGAAGGCACCATGGTCGACACCTGGGCCACCGTGGGCTCCTGCGCCCAGATCGGCAAGAACGTGCACCTCTCCGGCGGCGTCGGCATCGGCGGCGTACTGGAGCCACTGCAGGCCAACCCGACCATCATCGAAGACAACTGCTTCATCGGTGCCCGTTCCGAAGTGGTGGAAGGGGTGATCGTCGAGGAAGGCTCCGTCATCTCCATGGGGGTCTTCATCGGCCAGTCCACCCGCATCTATGACCGCGAAACCGGTGAAATCCACTACGGCCGCGTCCCGGCCGGCTCCGTGGTCGTTTCCGGCTCCCTGCCCTCCAAGTGCGGCAAGTACAGCCTCTACGCCGCCGTCATCGTCAAGAAGGTGGATGCCAAGACCCGCGCCAAGGTCGGCATCAACGCCCTGCTGCGCTCCATCGACGAGTAATCCACGCCGATGTCATCAAGGGCACCTCTGGTGCCCTTTTTCATGCCCGCTCTCATGGGTGGACGCCAACTCTCCTGCCCCACCAGCACTGCACACCCCCATGAGACGATACCGCTTATGGCAGTGCTGACAAGGCGTTCACCCCTCCCCCTTGGCTCGCTGATTAAAAAAGACCTTTTTGACACCAATTTGAATTTGGCGCGCCTGTCACAGGCAAGGCGTCCGGACTCGGGTAAGATAGAGGGGTCAGGATCGTTTCAAACCAAGGAAGCCCGATGTACGAGAATCTCAAAAGCCTGGGGATCCAGGAACTCACCTCGGTGGACAGCTACACCCTGCGCCAGGAAGCCAACCACGACATCCTCAAGATCTATTTCAAGAAGCAGAAGGGTGAATTCTTCGCCAAGAGCGTCAAATTCAAATACCCTCGCCAGCGCAAGACCATGCTGGTCGACTCGGGGACCCATGAGTACAAAGATGTCACCGAGATCAACGCCAACCTCAAATACGTGGTGGATGAGCTGGACAATCTGACCCAGGGCGGCCAGCCTTCCGCCGATCCGGACATCAAGCAGAAAATACTGCGCGACTTGCGTCATCTGGAAAAGGTGGTGCAGAACAAGATCAGCGAGATAGAACGGGATCTCGAAAAGCTTTAAGCCGGTCTGATGCAGCAAAGGCGCCCAGGGGCGCCTTTTTCATTGGGTCACACCATGCTGGCGCCGTCAGGAAAGCCCCCGCACATGTCCCGCCACCAAACGCAACCCAGCAAAAAGGGAGGCTTGCGCCTCCCTTTTCGGAACTCGGATATCGGAGCGACAATCAGTTGCTCTTCATCCAGATGTCCATTTCAGTTTTCAGGTTGTCGGACTTGGTGCCGAAGATGGCTTGTACACCGGAACCCGCCACCACCACACCGGCGGCGCCCAGCTTCTTCAGACCAGCCTGGTCAACCTTGGCCACATCCTTCACACCGACACGCAGACGGGTGATGCAGGCGTCCAGAGAGGCGATGTTCTCTTTGCCACCGAAGGCGGAGACCAGTGCAGCAGACATCTCGTCCTTGCTTTGACCGGCAGAGGACTCTTGGGCAGCTTCGTCTTCACGACCCGGGGTTTTCAGGTTCATGGCACGGATGACCACGGTGAAGACCACGTAGTAAATGACCGCGTAGACCAGACCCAGACCCACCAGCAGCAGCATGTTGTCGGCACGCGGAGATTGCACCACGAAGTCGATGAAGCCGTTGGAGAAGGTGTGACCGTGAACGACACCCAGCATGTTGGTCAGCACGTATGCCAGACCGGCCAGCAGAGCGTGGATGGCGTACAGTACCGGGGCCACGAACAGGAAGGAGAATTCGATAGGCTCGGTGATACCGGTCAGGAAGGAGGTCAGGGCAGCAGAAGCCATGATACCTACGATCTTGGCGCGGTTTTCCGGCTTGGCGGAGTGCGCAATGGCAAACGCGGCAGCAGGCAGACCGAACATCTTGAACAGGTAGCCACCCGCCAGCTGACCGAAGCCGTTGCCGGCAGCACGGGAAGCGTCATCAGCAGTCAGGAAGCAGGTCATGATGCCGTGTACGGTTTCACCGGCGGCGTTGACGCAAGTACCAGCCTGATAGAAGAACGGCACGTTCCAGATGTGGTGCAGACCGAACGGGATCAGGGAGCGCTCAACCACGCCGTAGATGCCGAATGCCAGGACCGGGTTCTGGTTGGCAGCCCAGTCGGAGAAGGCACCGATGGCACCACCAATCGGCGGCCAGATGAAGGAGAGCACGACACCCAGACCGATGGAAACGAAACCGGTGATGATGGGCACGGCGCGCTTGCCGGCGAAGAAGCCAAGGTACTCTGGCAGCTGGATCTTGTAGAAGCGGTTGAACGCCCAGGCAGCCACGCCACCGGCGAGGATACCACCCAGCACACCGGTATCGATCTTCTCGACACCCATCACAGGCGCCATCACAGTCAGGGTGGCGGTCATGATGCCGTAGCCGACGATGGCGGACAGGCCGGACACACCGTCGTTATTGGTGAAGCCAAGGGCGACGCCCACGGCGAACAGCAGAGCCATCTGGCCGAATACGGAACCACCGGCCTGCTCCATCAGTTGGGAGACGATTTCCGGCAACCAGCTGAAGTGGGCAGCCCCCACCCCCAGCAGAATACCTGCAACGGGCAAGACCGATACGGGCAGCATCAGCGCCTTACCGACCTTTTGCAGATTAGAGAAAGCATTTTTTAACATGTGTGCGCTCCTGAATGGATTTTTTTCCGACAACGACTCAGTGCAGTTTATTGATGACGGTGTACTTCATCCATGGCTGCATCGAATGCGTTTTCCGGGGTGTTTATTTTGACCTACAGAATATAACCCAGCAGGGTCGGAAATACCTCCATCGAGGCCAAGGGAATAATAAATTTGGAGGAGAGATCACAAGATAATAAATAAGCAGGAAGGGGGCTATCTTGAATATTATTTCGTATTGTTATAGCTTTGCCGCAAAAAGAAAAAAAACACTTCATGATAATTCAAAAGGAAACCAATAAATACCCAAGGAAACCAATTGTAACGATATGTAACTCATTGCAGCTTTATATTATCCAGTCTACCGATTAAAAAGGCCTCCAACAAGGGAGGCCTGCAATA
Organism: Aeromonas sp. TW 6; assembly: GCF_013168745.1. Classification (NCBI taxonomy): domain Bacteria; kingdom Pseudomonadati; phylum Pseudomonadota; class Gammaproteobacteria; order Aeromonadales; family Aeromonadaceae; genus Aeromonas; species Aeromonas sp. TW 6. Next base: position 89,594 of record NZ_JABERS010000008.1, read on the forward strand.
AATATTACGTTGAATAAATCCGCTTATTCAGTTCTTTTGTGAACGTTTAATCGCATCAATAAAGACGGATTTCGCCTTGGTTGAACCTGCACGTTCGGCTTCATTCACCAACTGCATCGCCTTGTCGATATCCCCGGCCTTGACCGCCTTCTCGATCTGGCTGCTGTAGAAGGTCTCTGTTTCGCTCAACATCGCGGGGGCAGGTGTACTGGGGGTTGCTGCCACCGCAGCAGTGGTCGCTGCCGTCGCAGCCACGGCAGTGGTAGCAGGCTTGGCCTGGCTCATCGCCACCTTGTCGGCGTATTCAGGCTTGAACACGGCTTCCAGGCCTTGTCCCTTGGCCATGTCCGTGACCTTGATCTGTACCAGACCCCAGGGCGAATGGGGGATCACGGGGTCCTTGATATCCGGCTCGACCGTGCCGTTGGCACGGGCAAAGGCTTTGGCGGGGTGCAAGATGGTGGTGCTGCCCGCCGTCTCGTTGGCTGGCGCATAGACCACCATATAGGTTTCAGTGGCGGGATTGCCCGGCATGCTGCGGTCCACAAACACACGCCCCTCAATCCTGTCGTTGTCGAGCAGGTGGGCTGGTTGATAGGCAAAGACCGACTCACCCAGCACGCGAGTCACCTTGAACTGGGCATCCAGCATGATCACCTTGGGAACCAGGACCGTCTTGCTGACCTGGGAGGCCAGGGTGATGGCCAGATTGCCGGTATTGGCCGGCAGACGATAGGCGGCAAAATAGCTCATGCCCTCGTCAAACTGATAACTGGGCTGCTTGCCGTCGATGGCCAGCAGCGTCTCGCCTTCCGGCAGGGAGACATAATTGAATTCGTTGAACCCTGTGCAACAACTGGTTGCCTGGGAGAGCGCCTGCTTGGCCTGATCGGCATTACTCAGAATGGAGGCGTGCTCCTGCACGGGCACCACCATGCTACCGGAACAACCGGCCAGCAGCGCGGTAACCATGGCCGCGATAGACATCTTTACCAGTTTCATTCTTCTTATCTCCATAACCCGGTTGCCACATCATGCGAAACAAAACTGCCCCCATAAGGGGGCAGTGACTAACTTAACTGAAGATATTGCTTACCACCAGGCTTCTGCTTGTACGCCAACCTGATAGGTGTCTTTGGAGGTGTTGCCTTCAAAGGCGTTCTGGTCTTCGGTGTTCTTCAGGTAGGTGGCGAACACGCGGATTTCCGGACGGGCCCAGAAGCTGGAGCCGGCAGACCAGGCCTGAGCCAGGGTCAGCTTGTAAGCGCCATCTTTGTCGGTGGTACCGGAAGTGGACTTGCTCTTGTCCTGGAAGTAGCCGCCTTCGAAGATGGTCTTGTTGAAGTCATCCCACTTGTACATCGGGCGAGCGACGACAGACATGGTTTCGTACTTGTCGTTGCCGTTCCACATCTCGTTGCCTACCCCGTAGACCAGCTGGTGACCCATCTCCCAGGAGTTGCCCATCGGGATGACGCCCCAGTTGATGATACGGTAGCCATCGGCACCGGCTTTGGCTTCGGCACCATACCAGGAACCGTCACCGTAGAAGGCCATGGTCTTGGAGTAGCCTTCGGTACCGTACTGCAGCACGGTCTTGTTGAAGCCACCGAAGATGCCTTGAGTCAGTTCGGCAGTCAGCATGACGCCGTTCTTCATGTTGTCGTTCTTCAGATCTTTCTGGGCGTCGGTCTCATTGACCAGGGCATACATGGCGCCCACTTCCAGAGAGCCGTCCTGCCACAGCGGGATGCCGGCATAACGCACGTCCAGGGTGTTGACGTTCAGATCTTCGTTCTTCTGGTAAACCGGATCACCGTTGCCATCTACACCAGTCTGGGTGTACTGACCGAAGACATCACCCGCGCTGCGGTCGTTGCGTACCCAGGCCAGGGAGAGCTTGCCAGGACCAGCCTGGATGCCTTCGATACCGGCGCCGGCACCGGAGATGTTCCAGTAGTAGAAGTCAGAGATGTGGATGTCGTGACGTTGGTAGAAACGCTTACCGGCCCACAGGGTGGCTTCCGGCGCGAAGCCCAGCAGCCCCTTGGCTTGCACGTTGAACTGACGCAGGGCGAAGTCGGAGTCGCCGTTGCACTGCTTGGCATCGAAGTTACAGACGGTGCCGGTACCTTCCCAATCGTTGGAGCCGTTGGACGCCATGGCGAACATGGAGTCTACGTAGAAAGTCTTGCCATCTTTGTTGAAGACTTCCTGACCCAGCTGGACTTCGCCGTAGGTATCATTTTCGTTACCCAGACGACCAACCTTGTTGACGTTGTATTTGACCATGTCCCCGTCACCGGAAACACCGACACCGGAACGGAAGTAGCCGTGGAAATCAACGGCGAAGGCGGCTTGGGAAGCCAGGGCTGCGGTTACTGCTGCAGCGATCGGGAGCCACTTTGCTTTCATTTTCATTTTCCTTATTCCCGCTGAGAGGAGTGTGATCCTGATATTCAAGTTCTTATCACCGGAAAAACGTTTTGGTGATAACCGAGGTCGATTATAGGTACCCAAATTCCCTGCAAACATGAGCTGATTCACAAAACGATGACAAATCGCACGCCACAGACAGCCACAGCAACAAAATGTCAATAAATTTTCATTTTTTGGCACCAACCACCCGAGATAAGCACAAAAAATAAAAACAACAACCAAAGAAAGCGCTTTCAAATATTAATTCGCGACGAGAGTTAAGTGATAAATCCGTGTCGCAGTAGCAAAAACATGACTGAAATCGCTTTCAATGCGGAACTTTTAATTTTTCAATTTGTCGTGGGTGATGATGAATATGGCCAACCGGTTATCATGATTGGCGAGAAAAATAACCGGACGAAAGAGAGGATATATTTGGGGGCTGAGGCGTGACGCCCCAAAAATAAAACACCCCCGTCAGCACACTCACGGAGGTGAATTTATTCTCGGGGAGAAGGGTCTGGCTACAGTCTATTTTCCCAGGTTTTCAACCAGGCCAGCGCCGCCACTTCAGGCTCATCTTCTACCGTCGCATCGATTTCCAGACGCACAACCAGTGGCTCGGCAGCCAGCTCCTGCAACAGAGCATCCAGCGTTCGCCCCGCTCCGCAGAAGTGTTCATAGCTGCTGTCTCCCATGGCGATGAGGGCATAGCGCCATCCCTTCATATAAGGAGCACGATCGGCCAGGGCACTGGCAAAGGGCTGCAAATTGGGCGGTATATCCCCCTGCCCCGTGGTGGCGGTCACGATGAGCAGAAAGCGGGAGGCATCGATGTCGGTCAGCGCCGCGTCATCGAAGATCTGGCAGACATGGCCATTGGCTTGCAGGTGGTCACAGAGGGTCTCGGCCACCAGCATGGCCGAGCCGTAGACGGTGCCGACCAGGATGTCGATCTCGGCCATCAGCGACTCCTCAGGGACAGATATTGGACCCGGCAAGACCGGGATGGGTAGGAAGAGCCCCCCTGAACAGGCGGGGGGCACGCGATTGCGCAGGCGATATCTCGTTGAGCCATAAGTCATTCCTCTGACGTACCTGGGCTACAGCATGCCACAGCCCGGTCAGAGGCAACAGATGGAAAGAGGCTCAGGCGCCGTAGTCTTGCTCGCTGGCAGGCCAGCCCAGACGGGCGAACAGACCCAGCACCTCGGGGCCCAGGGGCGCCTGGATCCGCATCGGCACCTTGAGCACCGGATGCTCGAAGCTCAGACGGTGCGCGATCAGCAGTAGGCGGTCGCACCCGTAATGCTCGCGAAAGAAGCGGTTGTGCCGGCCATCCCCGTAGGTGGTATCACCGACGATGGGGTGGAACAGGTGATCCAGATGGCGGCGCAGCTGGTGCTTGCGCCCCGTCTTGGGAAAGAGGCGGACCAGGCTGTAGCGACTGGTGGGATGCTTCTTGGAGACGGCGAAGGGCAACTCGACCTGATGCAGACGACGAAACGCGGTCACCGCCTCCTGGGCGGGGCGATCCGGGTCGCTGAAGGCATCGGCAATCTTGTCCAGCTGCTCCTTGAGCGGATAGTCGATGAGCCCCTCTTCGGGGGCCCATCCCCGCACCAGTGCCAGGTACTCCTTGTGGACCTTACGGGCAGCAAAGGCCTCGGTCAGGGTGCGGGCCACGGCAGGATCGAGAGCAAACAGCAGCACACCCGAAGTGGGCCTGTCCAGTCGGTGCACGGGGTAGACATGACGACCCCCGATCAGATCCCGGGTCATCTGCATGGCGAAACGGGTCTCGGCCTTGTCGAGCCAACTGCGGTGCACCAGGAGACCGGACGGTTTGTTCACCGCCACCAGCCAGTCATCCTGATAAAGCAGTGTCGGCTGCAAGGCATCCGCTGTCCGGGTCTGCTCGTCCATCATTGTTCGACCACTTTGCCGGAGAGCAGCAGATCGAAACGGGCGATCAGACGAAGCAGGGCCTCGACCTCCGCCAGCTCCTCTTTATAGACCTCACTCGCCATGGGATAGAGGGAGACGCTGGTCGGCAGCGGAGCCTGCAGCAGCACCAGCTGCTCCATGCGCGGGATCAGCACGAACTGCAGCCACTGATCGAAACTCAGGGTATCGACACAAAACGGCAGCTCGCTTGCCAGCGCCTCGCTCCCCGGATGGTCGGCTTGCCAGCGTTCCAGACGTTGCAACTCGGCAGTCAGCTCTCCCAGCAGACCGGCAACCAGCAGATATTGATTCATCTCGCTCACTTCCTCATCGCGGGCCCGGTCTGCGACGGGGCCCCACTCAATACGGCCATCAAAAAGGGGCGCTACTATACACCGACCCCGCAATGGCTGCCATGTTACCGTCACCTTCATCCCCTGCATCACCGCCTCTGGCTATCTGGTGCAGCCCCCTTATAATCGCCCGCATTATCTTCAAGCGGGATCTCTTCATGTCTTCCATCAACACCCTGACCGAGTTTCTGACCCAGGCCGATACCCAGTTCCAGCTGTTCGATCTGGGCCGCCAGGTGCGCCCGCTCCCCAGCGACCTCTTCGTGCGCATCGAGCAGCAGCAGGAGCCCTACCCCTGGCCGTTGCAGCAGCACGCCTGGCTCGGCGTGCACTTCTTCCAGCCGACCGAATCCAGGCACTACCTCTGGTTCCTCAAGTTCGCCCTTGATGAACGCGGCCTGCTCATCTCCAGCGGCCCCAAGCATTTCATGGATCAGGTGGTAGAGACTCTGGGCTACAAGCTCACCGGTGAACTGGACGAAGAGAAGGCCCAGCGTCTGGCGGACAACCCCTACACCTTCCGTCCGGCCGAGGCCAAGATGGCCAGTGTGCACGCCAAGCTGGCCCGCCAGCTGGAACAAGCCCCTTCCGCTTACTACGAGGCCCTCTGCCACTATCTGGCGGCGCCGGGGGAAGAGGGGTGGCAGGCCCTGGGACTGCAAGGGTTTGCAGATCTCGCGGAGCAGCTGCAGGTTGAACGCAACCTGGCACTGGTCTGCAAGGCCTTGCCCGTACTGCCGCAGGCCCCCCTCTACGCCCTGTGCCAGAGCCTGGAGAACGCCCCCCTGCCTCCTGCCCTGCAAGGCGCATTGCTGGAGCGCATCGGCAAGGAGCAGGAGTGCGCCGAGCCTGACCCCGAAACCCTGGCCTATCTGTGCCGGGCACTGGCCTCCTGCCCGGGCAACGGACTGCGCACCAACAAGCTGCTGACCCTGCTGCAAACCCGGCCAAGCCCCTCCCTGCTCCTCGCCATCGCTGGCCGCCTCTGGCCCGATCTGAAACACCCCGAACTGCTCGGCCTGTTTCTGGAGCAGCTCGCCCTGCAACCCACCCAGTTCTTCAACCAGGTATTTGCCGAGCTCGTCACGCTACCGGCATTGCGCAATGATATGCTGGCAAAACTGCGTGACCCCGAACGCAGCGAGGCCCTGGGTCTGGCCATCGGTCGCCTGTTCGCTGCCACCTAGGCCCGACACAACGGCCCTGTTGCCTGAGATGAACAGGGCCCCACACACATCACAGAAGGAACCCGCTGATGGGAGAAATGCTTGGGATCTTGCTGCTCGGCCTCGTTGGCTGGGCCTTCTGGCAACAGCGCCGCCAGGCGGAGTTGGCTTGGCAATACATGCGCCGCTACTGCCAGCACCACGACCTGCAACTGCTGTCGCTGGCGCGGACACACCGTGCCCTGGGGCACAAGCCCCTGCGCCTGCTCACCTACTACCAGTTCGAGTTCTCCAGCGACGGAGAGAGCCATTATCAGGGGCAGCTCTGCATGCAGGGGCTGCATGTCGCCGGTGTCGAACTGCCACCCCATCGTCTCCCCTCCTAGATTTGAGAGCACGGGGGCTGGCTATACTCTTCCACAGCCCCCTTCCAAGGAGTACCGACATGGAATTGCTCACCCATGACATGGCCGCCCTGTTTGCCCAGCTGGGGCTGGCCAGTGACGACATCAGCCAGCAGCGTTTTATCCGCGACCATCCCATCGATCGCCATACCCAGTTGCCCGACGCGCCGTTCTGGACGCCTTCCCAGGCAGGCTTTCTGCGCGATGCCCTCAGCCACGACGCCGACTGGGCGGAAGCCATCGACCAGCTGGATGTGATGCTGCGCCAGGGGACCTGATCCCCGCACTCCCGGCGGCCAGCGTTGGGTAGACGCGGAGCCGCCAATCCCCTCCCTCTCGCCACCCACGCCCTTCGCTCCGCTTTCCTGATGGACAGGCTTTGATTAAGCTCTGTGCCACTATCCACCCGCAGCAAGACGGCCGTGCAGGAGCCAAGATGTCAGCCCAAGAGATCATCCAGATAGCCAACGAACTCAGTGCCAGGGGGATCACCCCCTCTACCGCCATGGTCAAGGCCCGCCTCAGCCATCCCGTGCCCATGGCCGAGCTGCTCAAGGTGTTGAGCCAGTGGAAGCAGCAACCCCAGCCCGCGTCGACAGCGCCCGCCCCCGCCAGTGCCCCCGAGGCGTCCCCCCTGGCCACGGAAAGCGTCACTCTTCAGCAGCTGAGCGAGCAGCTCGCCCGGCTGGAGCAGAAGGTCGATCGCCTCACCGATCTGCTGCTCAACCAGAAGCCGGATTGACCCATCGCCATGTATATCCTCGAACTCACCTTTGAGTGCTACCGCGATACCTCCCTCGGGGAAGCCGAACGGGCCATCGTCCACTACCTCGACATGTTGCGCTATCAGGGGCAGATCCTGGGGCGGGAGTTTCCCACCAGCATGCACGAAGGCTATTTCGTCAGCCGGGTGGTCTGCCCGGAGCAGGACAGCCTGCACCCTGACAACCAGAGCGAGCTGGTCGCCCTTGCCGAGCAAGGTCTGCACCAGGCGGGCCTGCTCGCCCCCAAACTCCACCTGCAAGGGGCGGATCTGCTCTCGGACAGTACGGACCCGTGCGCAGAGCAGGGAGAGCGCCCCAGCTGGATGCTGCTCTACACCAGCTTCCTGCACAGTTGCTCTCCCCTGCGCTGCGGCGACCACTTCGCCCCCATCCCGCTCTATCGGCTGCCCGCCGTCGCCAACGGTGACCACAAGCAGATCATCAAGTGGCAGGAAGATTGGGAAGCCTGCGATCAGTTGCAGATGAACGGCTCCATCGCCGAACACGCCGCCCTGCACGAAATCGGCGAGGTGGGCAGCCGCCTTCATCGCCGGGGCAGCGATCTCGCCAGACGGCTGGAGCTCCTGAGCGGCATCCCCACCTATTACTATCTCTACCGGGTAGGTGGCCTGAGCGCTGCCGAAGAGCGGGCTCGCCCCTGCCCTGGCTGTGGTGGCCCATGGGCGCTGGCCGCCCCCCTGCACGAGATCTTCGACTTCAGGTGCGAGCCTTGCAGGCTGGTCTCCAACCTCTCCTGGGACTTCAAGGAGTAGGTTCCCACCGCGCACAATGGCGCAATAAAATGGCGCAATAAAAAGAGAGGGCCTTGCCAGGTGGCAAGGCCCTCTCTTTTGGGGCATCACTGGGGCAAGGTTTCCAGTCGCGCCAGAAAGGCCGGCAACGAGGGAGCCAGCGTCAGGCGCCGCCCGGAGTCCAGCCACTCCAGCCACACCTGGCCGCTCTCGTTATCGAGGGAGACCAGCGTCATCTCGTTGCGGGTCGTGGCAATGAAGAGTGAAGGGGATCGCTTCAACTTGCGCAGCATCAACAGGTGGCCGATGAGGTTCTCCTTGAGCAGATCCAGATCGGCATCGTTCCACGGCAGGATGAGTTCGATGCGCAACCCCTTGAAAGAGCAGGACAGAGGGCGGCTGAACCAGTGGCCAAACAGGGCGATGGCGCTGGGATGCAGGGTCAGCTCCAGGGCGTTCGCCATGGCCGTGAAGTCGGCTGCCTGCTCCCGCTGGAACGGACGCCAGGCGACCCGCCCCTCCCTGGGTTCATCCAGCTCGCAAGGAGAGCGCCAGTCGGCCTCCCAGTCGCACAGGGGCAGCCCCCGCCTTCCTTCGCCATCGCGCTGCCAGCGTAAAAAGAACTGCTCCAGGGCAGACAGGACTTGATCCGACATCGATATTCCCCACAATAGCGGCCTCTGATGGCCGCAAGTACCTGATCGAAAAATCGGGCCATTGCACCATCAAACCCCTTATCAGACAAGCGTGAGCAAACCAGCATGAGCAAACAAGAGAGATACGCCGGCGCCAGTGCGCTGCAAGGCCTGAGCCTGGGGCAGCAGTCCGCCTACATCAGCCAGTACACCCCGAGTCTGCTGCAGCCCGTGCCACGCAGCCTGAACCGCGACGATCTTGGCCTGAGAGGTGAACTGCCCTTCCAGGGGTGCGACGTCTGGACCCTGTATGAACTCTCCTGGCTCAATGCCAAAGGCAAGCCCGTGGTTGCCATCGGGGAGGTCTTTGTGCCGGCCACCAGCCCGAATCTCATCGAGTCCAAGTCGTTCAAGCTTTACCTGAACTCCTTCAACCAGACCCGCTGCGACTCCCTGGAGGCGGTGCAGGCGCTGCTGGTTCAGGACCTGAGTGGCTGCGCTGGTGCCCCGGTGAGCGTCACCCTCTTCACCCTCGACCAGGCCCCCCACCAGATAGCCCAGCTGCCCGGTGAGTGCATCGACAGCCTGGATATCGAGGTGGACGGCTACGAGTTTGACGAGACCCTGCTGCAAGGGGCCGCCGGTCGCGAGATCGTGGAGGAGACCCTGCACAGCCACCTGCTCAAGTCCAACTGCCTGGTGACCAGCCAGCCGGACTGGGGATCCGTGGTGATCCACTATCGCGGCCCGCGTCTCGACCGGGAGAAGCTGTTGCGCTACCTCATCTCGTTCCGCCAGCACAACGAGTTCCACGAGCAGTGCATCGAGCGCATCTTTACCGATCTCAAGCACTTCTGCGCCCCGGAACAACTGACCGTCCATGCCCGTTACACCCGCCGCGGCGGCCTGGACATCAACCCCTTCCGCAGCGACTGGGAGCCGGTTCCAGCGAACCTGCGCCTCATTCGCCAGTAATCACCGGCGCCACCATCCTGCGGGCTGCGGCCCGCTGCGCATCACCTCAGTAAACTCTGGACGGGCGGGGGTGGGCTTGGATAACATGCCTGCACCTCCGTGCCGTTCTTAATCCAATGAATCAACTGTTTTTTCTGGCAATGATGATGTCCTCCCTGTCGGCTCCTGATCTGGATCTGGCCAAGGAGCAGTTGTCCATCGACCTGCAGCAGGCCCAGACCCTGGTGCTGACCGATCCCGCCAGATGTGCCCAGATTGCCACCTCCTTCCTCGAACGCACGGCCAACAATCCCAAGCAGATCATCAGCAACCGTCAGGAGTACGGCTATCGCGAGCCGATGCTGAACTACGGTACCGCCACCCAGACCACGGGCGCCTATCTGCTCAAGGGGGAGTGTCTGCAGCAGCTAGGGCAGTTCGCCCAGGCACAGGAGTCCTTCGAGCAGGGCATCGCCATGGCCGAGAAAGAGCAGCAGTTCGAGCTGCAGGCCCATGGGCTCTATCTGCTGGTTCGAAGCCGCAACCTGCAACAGCATACCCATGGCGCCGCGGCCCCCCTGCTCGACAAACTCGACAAACTGCTGGCCAATCCCGACCTCAAGGAGAGCCAGTTGCAGGTCTACAGCCGCTTGCTGCGCGTCAACGCCAGCATAGAGGAGCGGCAATTCGATCTCGCCAAACAGCAGCTGGCCGAGACCCGCAAATGGGCGGATCACGCCAAACAGCCTCTGGCCAGGGCCTGGACCAGCGCCGTGGGCGGGGATCTCTATCAGGCTCTGGGTCAGCCCCAGCTTGCACTGGGGGAGTACATCGAAGCACAACAGCAAGCCAAGCCCCTGCAGGATCCCCTCTTCCTCGGCCTGCTCTCGAACCAGATGGTCAGCCTCTATCAGGAAGAGCAGGAGCCACAAAAAGCGCTGCAATACGCCAGCGAGGCGGCCAACTATTTTCATGCCCTCGGCAATTCCTCCATGCTGAGCGACGCCCTGATCGTGCTCGCCCGCCTCAACCGGGATCAGGGCGAGATGAACATGGCGCTGGTCTATTTCTTCAATGCCCTCGACCTGCTGGACGAGAGCAGCAACCGTACCCGCATCGCCCACCTCAAGTTCGAGATAGGCAAAACCTACCTGCAGACCGGCAATCTCAACCTGGCGCGAAACTACCTGAACGCCGCACGCCAGTCCCATGAGCTGGGGGATGACAAGGAGTCGCTCATCGACACCCTGCTGTTGCTGGGAGAGCTGCACCTCAAGCAGCAGGAGGCGGGCATCGCCATCCTGCAGTTGGAGAACGCTCTCACCCTGGCCAACCGGATTGGGGACATCCGGCGCCAATTCGAGATCTTCCGCCTGCTCTCCGTCGCCTATGAGCAGAAGGGTTACCTCCAGCAGGCCCTGGAGAGCTACAAGAATTACCACCAGCGCAGCGAACTGGTTCGCCAGCAACAGCTGGCGCTGGAGCAGGAGGCGGTGCGCGACAACTACGCCCAGGTGGAGCGGGTGCAACAGGTCAAGGAGCTGGAACAGCAACTCGACGCCAGCCAGCACCAGCAGGAGCGATACCTCTGGACCAGCGTCAGCACCGGGCTGCTGCTGGCACTCTTCATCTATCTGTTCTTCACCCTCTGGCTGAAACTGCGGGTCGCACGCCTTCATGCCAAACAGCTGGGAGAAGCCCTGCTGGTAGAGCCGCGCAGCGGCCTGGCCAACTGGCAGCGACTGATGAGTCGCTGGCCGCGGGAGATGGCCAAGCGCCAGCAAAAATCCGAGCGCTGGTACCTGAGCGAACGCCCCACCAGCGAATTTGACGACAAGCTGCACTACCTGCTGTTCCGGGTTCCCTTCCTGATCAACAGTCTGGAACAGCACGGCTATCAGGTCAGCCGCGAGATAGAGCAGGCCTTCGGCCGCTACGTCAACGAACTGACCCCGCAGGATGGCCGCATCTACGACCTGCGCGAAGGCCACCTGCTCTATGTGGTGCCCCAGCGCCACGTGGCCCAGTTGCATCAGCTGGCCCAGACCCTGCTCGACACCCTGGCAGCCTTCCCCTGCGAGCACCCGCTGGACAGGCGCATCAGCCTCGGCATCGTCAGTCATCCCTTCCTGCCCAAGGCGGCCATGGCCCTCGATCACCACGGCCTGTTCGATCTCTGCTACCTGGCCCTCTCGGGTGCCATTCAGCTCAGCGAAAAATGCCAGCAGAGCGTCTGGCTTGAGCTGGCCGCCATCGATTGCCAGCAGGCCGCATTTTTTAACGGAGATGTGTGGCAATGCTGCTTGATGGCAATTGACAAGGGACTGGTAAAAGTAAATTCTTCTCATGAAAAGCAATGGGTTAACTGGCTTGCGCTTTCACGGACGAAGGTTGCGGACAATCCGTGACAAAAAGGTACTCAACGGGGTCCTAGATTGGCTTTCTGTTGCTGGACGAAACAAAAACGATAATGACAACAGGGCGACCTGAAGAATGAATGATATGGCTGCCGTAACAGGACAACTGGCAAGACTCAGGGAATCCCTCCAGCAGAAACAGCAGGAGCTTGACGGCATGGCGAGCTTCTCCGATGCCGAACGCACCCGCAGTATCCAGTTCATCGGCAAGTTGATGCAAGCCTGTCGTGGCCACGATCGCGAGCTCGACAACCGGCTCGCCAAGCTCAAGCAGAAACTTGAAGGCAACCCTCCGCTCACCTCCATCGATGCGGATCTGATCGCCATCGAGAAGCTGTTGCAGCAGCACAGCCACACCATGGAAGAGTCCATCAGCCTGACCCGGGCAGCCATCGATCTCGGCAGCAAACAGCTCAAAACCATCAAGGGGTTTCCGGAAGATACCCGCCGCGCCCTCAAGGAGTTTCTCGCCAGCCCGGAGAGTTACGGCATCGGCGATCACCAGAAGAAGGTGATCCGGCTGCTGGAGTTCTACCAGCAGGCGATCAAGATCCAGCTGCTGCCGCGCAAGCCGCTGATCCCCCCTTCGGCGGAGATCCCCACCGAGCTCTCCAGCCCGGCCCCTACCGACTCCTTTGACATCAAGGCACATGCCCAGATTTCAGACGAGTTGCAGCGTCTCATCACCGAGCTCGACTTTGCCGGCGCCGTGGGCGAGAGCCTCGCAGACATCCGCCGCCAGTTGCTCGGGGGCATCACCCCTGCCCTGCTGGCCGAAGTCTGCCTGCAGATCATCGAGCTCATCATCGAGGGTACCCGGGAAGAGCGCAAAGCCTCCCAGGCGTTTCTCAGCACCCTGAACGAGAGTCTCTCCTCGGTCCATTACAGCTTTACCGAATCCCTGGATGAAGGGCGGGCGCTGCAAAATGCCGCCCATCTCAGCGGACAGGCGCTGGAGCGGGAACTCGCCGCCATCGATCGCGCCATGGCAGCCCATGACTCGCCACAGATACTCAGGGGCGCCATTTCTGGGCATCTGGACACCATCCGCCGGCTGCAGCAGGAGCGGGAGGAGATGGCCAACCGCGAGCGCCACCTGCTCACCCACCTCTCCAACATGGAAGCCAAGCTCAGGTTGATGAAGGACGAGACCGCCGAGTACAAGAAGCGGCTCACCATCCAGAAACACAAGCTCTTCCTCGACAGCCTGACCCAGGTACACAACCGGGCGGCCCTGGACGAGCGGCTCGAGCTCGAATACAAACGCTGGCTACGCTATGGCACCCCCCTGTGCCTGGCCATCATCGACATCGACCACTTCAAGCACATCAATGACAATTACGGCCACATGGCCGGCGACAAGGCATTGAAGGTGGTTGCCAAGGCCCTGCAGAACGCCTTGCGCGACACCGACTTCATCGCCCGCTTTGGCGGTGAGGAGTTCGTGGTCCTGCTGCCGAACATCAATCCGGACAAGTACCAGAAGCCGCTGGAGAACCTGCGTCAGACCATCAAGAGCATCCCGTTCCGCTTTCGCGATGCCAGGGTCGAGATCACCATCTCCATCGGTGCCACCCTGTTTCGGACCGGCGACCATACCACGGATGCGTTCGAGCGCGCCGACAAGGCGCTTTACAGTTCCAAGCACTCCGGCCGGGATCAGGTCAATCTCGCCTGAATCCGCTTTGAGGGGCGGCTAAAAAAGCGGCAAACGCACAGTCCCCCTATTCCCCTGCCCACCCCCTTGCCTCTACTATCGAACCCGAGGGATGCCAAAGCATCCCGTTTTCTCCCCAGGGAAAGCACAACGATAACAAGCGAGTGAAAGGGGAAATTATGATTACACACATCAATCCCGTGGGCAGCATGGACCTGCTGTCCCAGCTCGAGGTGGATCGCCTCAAGCAGACGGCCTCCAGCGATATCTATCAACTGTTTCGCAACTGCTCGCTGGCGGTCCTCAACTCCGGCAGCCATACCGACAGTTCCAAAGAGATACTGGAACGTTTCAAATCCTTCGATATTCACGTGATCCGGCGCGAGCGCGGGGTCAAGCTCGAGCTGTTCAACGCCCCCGAGCACGCCTTCGTCGACGGCGAGATCATCCGCGGCATCCAGGAGCACCTGTTCTCCGTGCTGCGGGACATTCTCTATGTGTCGACCCAGCTCGAGTCCAATCGTCTGGTCAACCTGACCAGCTCCACCCATATCTCCAATGTGGTGTTCGCCATCCTGCGCAACGCCAAGGCGATCCTGCCCGGCGCCGATCCCAACCTGGTGGTCTGCTGGGGCGGCCACTCCATCAACGAGGTGGAATACCAGTACACCCGGGCGGTGGGTAGCGAGCTGGGTCTGCGCGAGCTCAACATCTGTACCGGCTGCGGTCCGGGTGCCATGGAGGGCCCCATGAAGGGGGCCGCCGTCGGCCACGCCAAGCAGCGGGTGCGCAACGGCCGTTACATCGGTCTCACCGAGCCTTCCATCATCGCCGCCGAACCGCCGAACCCCATCGTCAACGAGCTGGTGATCCTGCCGGACATCGAGAAGCGGCTGGAAGCCTTCGTGCGTCTGGGTCACGGCATCATCATCTTCCCGGGCGGGGTCGGCACTGCCGAGGAGCTGCTCTACCTGCTCGGTATCATGATGCACCCGGCCAACGATCGCCAACCCATCCCCATCGTGCTGACCGGCCCGAAAGAGAGCGCCGACTACTTCCGCGCCATCGACGACTTCGTCAAGGCGACCCTGGGGGAAGCCGCCACCAGTCTCTACCGGATCATCATCGGCGATGCGCCCGAGGTGGCCCGCGTGATGAAGGAGGCGATGCCGAAGATCCGCGAATACCGCAAGTCGGTGGGAGATGCCTACTCCTTCAACTGGTCCCTGCGGATCGAGCCCGAGTTCCAGCTGCCGTTCGAGCCGGATCACGCCAGCATGGCCAGCCTGGATCTGCATCGCAACCAGCCACCCCAGCTGCTGGCAGCCAACCTGCGCCGCGCCTTCTCAGGCATCGTCGCAGGCAACGTCAAGGAAGGGGGCATCAGGGCCATCGAGAAGAAGGGTCCCTTCAAGCTGCACGGCGACAAGGAGCTGATGCACCTGATGGACAGATTGCTGGAAAGCTTCGTCAAGCAGCAGCGCATGAAGCTGCCGGGCAGCCAGTACGTTCCCTGCTACGAGATAGTCAAATAGTCGGGACATCACAATGCACCGCACCGGAGGGGCCCATGGGCCCCTCTTTCATTGACTGGTCTTCTACGGGGTTAGCAGGAGACGCCACCATTGTTACAATGGCAATCCCCGACGCCCGGAGTGCCCCATGCCACACCTGCTCATCATCGATGCCCTCAACCTCATCCGCCGACTGCACGCGGTGCAGAGCCAGCAGGGACTGACCCCGGCTCAGGCCCTGCTCGCCACCCGTGCCAACCTCATCAACACCTGCAAGAAGCTCCTGGCGGCCAGCAAGCCGACCCACGCCATCGCGGTCTTTGACGGTGAGGTCCACAGCTGGCGCAAGACGCTCTATCCCCCCTACAAGGAGGGCCGCACCCCCATGCCGGATGAGCTGAGAGAAGGGCTTGCCGACCTGCAGGACGCCTTCTGGGAGTGCGGTGTGGATGCCCTGCTCTCCCAGACCGACGAGGCGGACGATCTCATCGCCACCCTGGCAAGCGGCATTGCCCAGCACGGCGCCAGCGCCACCATCATCTCCACCGACAAGGGGTTCTGCCAGCTCATCTGCCCGCAGATCCGGGTGCGGGATTACTTCAACAAACGCTGGCTGGATGCCGCCTTCGTCCAGCAGCAGTACGGCGTTACACCGACCCAGCTTGTGGACTTCTGGGCCCTGACCGGTATCAGCGGCTCCAACATCAAGGGGGTGCCCGGCATTGGCCCCAAGACCGCCACCCAGTTGCTGCAGCAATACGGGGACCTGGCTGCCATGCTGGAGGCCTGTGAGCGGGAGGAGGCCACCAGACCCCTGCTCAAGCTGCGCCAGCACCGGGAAGAGGCCCTGCTGGCCCAACGCCTGGTCCGGCTGCAGCACGATATCCCGCTCGGGTTCAACCTGCGGGAGATCCGCTACCCTCCCATCCCTGATGCCGGGGCGTGATCCCCAGCACACCATTTCCCAAGACAGGCCGTACCTGTTGACATAAATGGGTAAAATGTAAAGAAACATGGAGGATGTGGTGCAAAAATGGTATAAAGCCGACGAATCCTCCCCCTCTGTTCCCTAGAAGTGGATACGCCTCATGTCAAAAAGAAAGATTACCGTCATCCCGGGCGACGGCATCGGCCCCAGCATCATCGAGTCCGCCATCCAGATCCTGACCCACGCGGGTTGTGACTTCGACTACGAATACGCAGACGCCGGTCTGGTAGCCCTGGAAAAACATGGCGAGCTGCTGCCCCAGGCCACCCTCGACCTGATCGAGAAGAACAAGGTCAGCCTGAAAGGCCCGCTCACCACTCCGGTCGGCGGTGGCTTCACCTCCATCAACGTCTCCCTGCGCAAGAAGTTCAATCTCTACGCCAACGTGCGCCCCGTCCTCTCCTTCAAGGGCACCAAGAGCCGTTACGACAACATCGACATCATCACGGTGCGCGAGAACACCGAAGGCATGTACTCCGGTGCCGGCCAGAAGCGCAGCGATGACAACCAGAGCGCCGAGGCGATGAGCATCATCACCCGGGAAGGGGCCGAGCGCATCGTCACCTTCGCCTTCGAGCTGGCGCGCCAGGAAGGACGCAAGAAGGTCACCATCATCCACAAGGCCAACATCCTCAAGTCCACCTCCGGCCTGTTCCTGGAAGTGGCCCGTCAGGTCGCGGCCCGCTACCCGGACATCCAGAACGAGGAGATGATCGTCGACGCCGCCTGCATGAACCTGGTGATGTACCCGGAGCGCTTCGATGTGATGGTCACCACCAACCTGTTCGGCGACATTCTCTCGGATCTCTGTGCCGGTCTGGTGGGGGGGCTGGGCATGGCGCCAGGCGCCAACATCGGTGAAGGGGCCGCCATCTTCGAAGCGGTACACGGCTCTGCGCCGGACATCGCCGGCAAGAACATCGCCAACCCCACCTCGGTGATCCTCGCCTCCATCCAGATGCTGGAGTATCTCGGCATGCAGGACAAGGCGGAGCGCATTCGCGAGGCCGTGCGGACGACCATCGAGTCCGGCGATCGGGTGACCCGTGACCTGGGGGGCACAGCGTCCACCAGCGAATTCACCCAGGCCATCATCGACCGTCTATAAATAGAATCCAACCATATGATTTTAAAAGGGAGCTTCGGCTCCCTTTGTTTTATGCCAACGCCTCCCTACCTCCCTCGCCAGATGAATACTATGTTGATATGAGGGATAAGGAGATCCACCATGCGTGCTACTTTCATCTTGCTGATTGTCAGCAGCAGTGCCACGGCATTAGACAGGCCAGTCGACAATGCCTGGTTGACGCCGCCTCCCCAGCACGAGGCGCCAGCCAAGCAGACCTGGCAATCCACCCTGGATACCAACGATCTGCTCAAACAGCCCAAGCCGCTCTCCCTGGGGGTGGATATCACCACCGACAGCAACGGTAATCGGCAGATCACCCCCTATCAGAAACTGAACCTCACGGCAGAGAAGAGCGTCAGCCTCTCCTTCGAAAAGCAAAAGCCCAGGATCAAGTTCAACGCTGGCGGCATCAACACCTCGGTCAAGCTTCGCGGGGATGGCGTCAAGATGCAGTTCAACCCCAGTGACAAGACCATTCCCCTGCAAATTGAGCTGAAGATCACCGACGACGAGTCCATGATGCGTCTGGACTACCGCTTCTGATGGCCCAGACACAAAAAAACCGGACGTCACCGTCCGGTTTTTTCATGCCCTGTTCCCGATGCTGCTTCAGGACTTGGGAGACAACTTGGAGACCCAGAACTTGTTGTAGACGTGCACCGTGATCTCTTCGCGATCGTGATAGAGCTGTTTGGCCTGAATGATGAAGCCGCTGTCGATCTCGGCCAGCAGTCCGCGCAACACCTCGATGTTGTGCACCGCCTCGGCGTAGCGCTTCTTCATCGGCAGCTTGAGGTTGAACATGGCTTCCTGACAGTCGTTCTCCCTGAACCAGTCGGCCACCATGTGGGTCACTCGCGCCGGTTTGTCCACCATGTCGCACACCAGCCAGTAGGTATTCTTCTTGCTCGGCCGCCACACGAAACCATCGTCACGGATGTGCTTCACCTGACCTGTGTCCATCAGGGATTGGGCCATCATGCCGTTGTCCACCGCCGTCACCATCATGCCGCGACGCACCAGCTGATAGGTCCAGCCACCCGGGCAGGCACCAAGATCCACGGCCTTCAGGCCGGAGCACAGGCGCAAGTCCCACTCTTCCTTCGGCACGAAGACGTAGAACGCCTCTTCCAGCTTGAGGCTGGAGCGGCTCGGGGCATCGGCCGGGAATCGCAGGCGCGGGATCCCCATGTGGAAGGCAGAGTTGTTGAAGGAGTAGGAGTACCCCAGCATCAGGTGGTCGTTGGCCAGGAAGAAGGCGTGGAACACGGGACGGTTCGGGGTCTCCTTCTTGGTCAGGATCTCGTTGCTGCGCAGCGCCTGGCGAAGCGGCACGGTGAACTTGCGGCAGAAGGCGGAGAGCTCCTTCGCCTCGTTGGTGTCGGCCGTCTCCACCCGCAGATCCCCGCAAATGGCGTAGCCACTCGCCGCCTCCAGGATGGGAGAGACCCGATCGCTTATTTCCAGATCTTTCAGCTCGTGGGTCACCACCAGCATCTGGCGAATGAAGATGAGCTCGCGGAACGGCAGCTTGCGCGCCAGCAGATCGGCCTGCTCCTCGTCATACAACTCGAAGATCACATAGCCGCTGTCGTCCTTGACCCGGGCAAAGCCGTAGCACTGCATGTTGCCGGCACGCTCGGTGATCTCTGCCGCCGCCTCTTTCTCAAAACCCGGGCGGCAATAAAGCAGCAGATTATTCATTCTTTCCTCCAAGACGACAGCCGACCCACATCAGAGCCGCCCATCCCAACATAAAACAGAGGCCACCGGCCGGGGTGATGAGCCCCAGCCCCTTGCTGCCAAGCAGCACCATGGCGTAAATACTGCCGGAGAATCCCAGGATCCCCAGCACAAAGACGGCGCCCGCGAAGGTGATCACCTTGCCGCGCACGCCGCACAACCCCAGCACCAGCAGGGCCAGGGCGTGGAAAAACTGGTATTGCACGGCGGTGTTGAACGCCGCCAGCAACGAAGGGGCGATGCCGGTCGCCGCCAGCCCATGAGCGCCGTAGGCCCCGAGCATGGTGGCCGTCAGGCCGAAGAAACCTGCCAGCACCAGCCAATGTCGTTGGATCTGCATCTTCTCTCCTTGCACGCTTCTTCTCTCGACCCGCTCGAGATGGTCAGGAGCGGCCCACCGCCGCGATAAAATCCTTGATCCGCTCCGCAGCCAGGCGCAGGTTCTCCTGCTCGCTCATGCCGCTCGCCTTTCTCGGTTTGAAACCATGATCCCCGTCGGTCAGCCAGTGGACCGATACGGCGGGTGAGAAGGGGAAATCGGCCAGCTCGGCGCGAGAACCGAAGGTATCGCGCTCCCCCTGCAGCAGCAGCGTGGGCGTCGTGATCAGCTTGAGCACCTCGCCCCGCCATGCGTCGGGCTTGGCCGGGGGGTGGAAAGGATACCCGAGAACGATCAATCCTGCAGCATCCATCTCGTCGTCCCCCTCGCAAAACAGCTCGGCCGCCATCCTCCCCCCCATGGACTTGCCCGCCAGAAACAGCCGGGGATGGGCAAACTGACGCACCATCTCGCGCCAGTGAGCCAGCAGCACGGGTTGTCTGTCCGGCGGCCTGCGTTTGCCGTCCTGAGCCCGTTTGGTCATGTAGGGGAAGTTGAAGCGCACTACCTCGATATCCGGCCCCGCAAGCAGTCGTGACAACTCGGCCAGGAAGCTGTGCTCCATGCCCGCCCCCGCGCCGTGGGCCAGCAGAATGCGAACGGGGGCGTCACTCGCCCCCTCTCTTGTCAGGTCAGTCACCAGGTCAACTCCTCAGGCATCGGCAAGGCGGGCACGCCTGCGGGCCTCTTCCTGCTCCACCAGTTCCAGCATCCAGTCGCGAAAAGCCACTATCTTGCCCTGATCGGACTGCTGCTCCTGACACACCAGATAGAAAGCGTTCTTGCTCACCAGCACCTGTTCGAACGGGCAGATGAGACGACCCGCCTCTATCTCCGGCTGGGCCAGCACGCTGTGGCCGAGCGCCACCCCCTGACCGTGGATCGCCGCCTGGATCACCATGGTGGAGTGGCTGAAGATGGGCCCCTGATTCACATTGGGCGCGTCGATGTCGAGCTGGCGGAACCAGGCCTTCCAGTCGCGCCGGGAGGTGTCGTGCAGCAGGGTGTGACGGGTCAGATCGTCCGGGGTGCGCAGGGGCTTGGGGCCGGTCAGCAACAGGGGCGAGCAGACCGGGATCAGGTACTCGGTGTGCAGCTTGTCCGAACGAAGACCCGGCCAGTTGCCGCGGCCGTAGTAGATGGCCACGTCCACGTCGTCGGTGAGGGAGCCCTCGTCCATGTCCACCGCCTTGATCCGCACATCGATGTCCGGGTGGCGTTCGCTGAACTTGACCAGGCGGGGCACCAGCCACTGGATGGCGAAGCTCGGCTGCAGGGAGACGGTGAGCGCCCCCTTGGCGCTGCGGGCCAGCAGCTTGTCGGTCGCCTCGGAGATGGAGGCAAAGATGTCCTTGATATCGAGGAAGTAGCTTTGCCCCTCCTCGGTCAGTAGCAGGGAGCGATTCTTGCGGCGAAACAGCTTGATGCCGAGATACTCCTCCAGCGCCTTGATCTGGTGGCTGATGGCTGCCTGGGTCACGAACAGCTCTTCTGCTGCGCGGGTAAAGCTCAAGTGACGAGCCGCGGCTTCAAACGCTTTCAGTGCATTGAGCGGAGGTAAACGACGAGACATGGAATCGGCCGACGATGAATTTTTCTAATGGGGCGCATTATAAATTGTCGGTTGCGGGTCGACCAGTGAATAAACATAATTCGCCACGCAATTCGTTGTCATATGGCTCACACCTTCTCTTCCATGTTGGTTTACATGTGGTTTTTGTGAGTGAGTCGACAGTGATTGTGGTGTTGTGTTTCTTCCTCTGCGGGAAGAAGGGCTAAATCAGGTCGATTTAACCCAGTCTGTCATCTGAATGTGTTTGGCGCCTCCGGTTGGATGGCGCCTTTTTTCTTATCCTCCCCTACACCCGGAACTGGCCCACCAGTTGCTGCTGCTTGTCCGCCAGTTGCGACAGCTCGCGCCCGTTGTCAGCGGAGGTCGCCGCTTCCGCCCGAATGGTATGGCTCACGTCGCGAATGTTGCTGACGTTGCGATTGATCTCGTCCGCCACTCCGCTCTGCTCCTGCGCGGCCCTCGCGATCTGCTCGTTCATCTGGTGGATGGTGCCGACAGCCTGGATGATCTGCTCCAGCACGCTGACCGACTGCTCCACCTTGGTGAGGGTCAGATCCGCCTGGTGATGACCGGTCAGGATCGCCTTCACCACCGCCTCCGTCCCCGACTGCAACTGGCCGATGAGGTTCTGGATCTCGACGATGGCGTTCTGGGTTCGGCCCGCCAGGTTGCGCACCTCGTCGGCGACCACCGCAAAACCGCGCCCCTGCTCACCGGCTCGGGCCGCCTCGATGGCCGCGTTCAGGGCAAGCAGGTTGGTCTGCTCGGCAATCCCCTGGATCACCACCAGGATGTCGTTGATGTTGTCGCTGTTGGCGGAGAGGTGTTCCACCACTGGTTTGGCGTCGCTTATCACCGTCATCAGTCTGGACATGGCCTCCTGGGTCTGCGCCACCACGGACTTGCCCTCCTGAGCCGCCGTGTCGGCCTCATCGGCCGCCGCCACCGCCGCATTGGCATTGCCGGCGACCTGCAGGGCGGTAGCGCTCAACTCTTCAAACGCGGTCGCCACCAGATCCACCTCCTGATACTGGGACTGCATGCCGGCGCTGGTACGGGCTGCCCCTTGCGCCGCCAGGGCCGCACTGGCCCGAGTGCCCGCAACGGTGTCGATCACCTGGCTGATGGTGGATTGCAGTTTGTCCAGGAAGTTGTTGAACCACTTGGCCAGCTCGCCTATCTCGTCATCCCTGCGCAGATCGATGCGCTGGGTGAGATCCCCCTCCCCGCTGGCGATGTCCTTGAGGCGTGCCACCACGGCACGGATGGGCGCCACGATGCGCTGGGCCATCAGCCAGATGCAGAGCAGGGCGAGCGCCGAAATCCCGCCACCTATCGTGAGCTGGGTGGCCACGATGCGCTGGGCCTGATCCTCAAGCTCCCCTTGCAGTTGCAGGGCCGAGGCGAGCACCACGGCGCGGGGCAGCTCGATATAGGTGCCCCACTTGCGATCCGTACCGCGCATGCTGACCGGCACGAAGGTCTGCAACAGTGCGCCATCCGGGCTCCAGCGCGTCACCACATCTCCCTTGGTCAGCCACCCCTTGAGATCCTGCGCCAGCCCTTGCTGCTCCAGCAGATTGCCAAGGGCGACGGGGAACCCTTCCACGCCGGCCACCCGCCCTTCACTGCTGAGCAGAAGCACCTTGCCCTGCCCCTTGTAGAGGGTCCGGCCCATCTCTTCCACCAGGCTCTGCAGGGTCCCCAGGGAGATGTCGACCCCCACCATGCCAAGCAGGGAGCCCTGGTCCAGCAGCGGCACGGTTACCGAGGTCATCAACACCTGCTGGGTCCCCACCTCGTCCACATAGGGTTCGAGCAGACAGAGCGCCTTGCTGCGGATGCTGCAACTGTACCAGTCGTTCTCAAGGCCGCCGTGTCCGGAGGGCTTGTCGTTGGCCAGTATCGCCTCGTCCATCACCTCCAGGGTCACCTTGCCATCGACCCTGGCCCAATAGCTGGAGAAACGCCCCTTGTCGTTGGCCCCGAGCGCCGTCGACCCCTGATAGTTGTCATCCTCCCCGTCGAGCTGGTTGGGTTCGAATACCGCATAGACACCGAGCAGGTTCGCTGACGACTCCGCCGCATCCTGCAACTGCTGGTTGACGGCATTGCGCAGCGCCTCGGAGTGAACGAAGTTGTCGGCCGCGTTCTTGCGCTGGAACAAGATGCCCTCGGCAAGCAGGGTCGCCCTGAAGTAAGCCTCATCGAGGTAGCTGGTCACCCGGGCTGCCTGGGTCGCCCCCATGGCCTGCATCCAGTTTTCTGCCGCGTGCTGCCCCTCCAGGGTGGTGGAGGTTAGCACCTGCTCCTGCATGCGGGCCGCGTTGAAAAGAGAAGAAGCCACCAGCGCGACGGCACTGGCCAGCAGACAGCAACCGGCGATCAGGGTGATCCGTCCCTGAACAGAAAGAGAACTCATGCCACTATTTCCTAACGTCTACAGATGTGAACACTGTATCGGTTTTGGATACAAAAACTTAACTAAATCAGCAGAAATCCAGGCTTAATTGATTGATTTCACCCTCTCCGGGCAAACCAACGACCAGACCGAGCAGGCGAATGGGTTTTCCTTGAGCCCGTTGCAGTCCCTCGTGCAGCAGATCGTGGAAACGGGCCGCCTGATAACTCCCCTTGCGATAGACGGTGGTCTGGTGAAAATCGGCAAACTTCAGCTTGATCCCCTGTCCCATCAGCATCTCCGCAGGGCAGGCCTTGGCAAAACGCAGCTCCAACTCGGGAATGAGCCGGCTGAGCACCTGCCAGCAGGCGTCCTCGTCCAGCACGTCGCTGGCGAGCGTCGTCTCTACGCCGATGCTCTTGCGCACCCGCCGGGCCTGCACCGGCTGATCGTCATGCCCCCAGATGCGGCCGGCCAGCATCTCCCCGAGCTTGCCGAAACGGGCGATCAGCTCCTCGTTGCCGAGCTGGCGGGCATCTTCGCACGAATACAGCCAGAGGGACTCCAGCCGCTCTGCCGTCTTGCGGCCGATGCCGGGCAGCTTGCCAAGGGGGAGCTGGCGCACGAACTCGTCCACCTCCTGGGGACGGATGACGAACAGGCCGTCAGGCTTGCGCTGCTCCGAGGCGAGCTTGGCCAGAAACTTGTTCGGCGCCACACCGGCCGAGGCAGTCAGTCCAAGCTCGGCGCTGATGGCGGCACGGATCTCCGCCGCCATCAGGGTGGCGCTGCCACCGCAGCGGGGACTCTGGGTCACGTCGAGATAGGCTTCATCGAGGGAGAGCGGCTCCACCTGCTCGGTGTAGCGCAGGAAGATGGCGCGCAACTGGCGCGAAGTTTCTTTGTAGACGGCCATCCGCCCGGGGATCAGCACCAATGGCGGACAGAGCTTTCTGGCCAGGGCGCTCGGCATGGCAGAGCGCACCCCGAAGCGGCGCGCCACGTAGTTGCAGGTGGAGATGACCCCGCGTCGGTCGGCGGCGCCACCAATGGCGAGCGGCACCTCCCTGAGGGCCGGGTTGTCCCGCATCTCCACCGCGGCGAAGAAGCAGTCCATGTCGATGTGAATGATCTTGCGCATGGCCGTGTCTGTTGCTGTGTCGGTGCCGGTCGCGTGGCCACCAGGGGGACGGCCTGCCGACGACACCACTGTATAGATAATCAGTGGATTGAATCATGCTACCCCACCCCTGTCATTTCTACCAGTCTGCGCGCGGGCGCGGCGGCATAGACTCTCAAGGCCACATCCACACGAGACTCAAGGAGGAGAAGCATGAGCATCATCCGGGCGGGGCTCTGCCTGCTGCTGTTGCCGCTAGCGACCATGGCCAAGGATCATCCGACAGCCGAATGCAGCTGGCTGTACAAGCGCATCGAGATACTGGAAACCGCCATCAGGCAGGGAGATGAACTGGGCACCAGGGAGGAGCTGGCAAAGCGAAAGAAAGAGTTCAAGGAAAAGGCATGCAGCCAATATGACTACTGACCCCATGCCACATAAAAAACGAGCCGACCCAGGGGTCGACTCGTTTCGTTGCAAGGCTGCCTTCAGAGCGATATCCGCCGTTAGATGATGCGGTTGTCCACCAGCATCTTGCGACGGGCCTCTTCTTTGGCCATCTTCTTCTTGCGGTTGTCACAAGGCTCGGGGCAGTCGCACTCCTTCTCGATCCCGATGGAACCCAGGCCGCCACAGGAGCCGGAGATGGACTTGCGCTGGAAAATGTAGCCGATGGCCATGGCCACCACGACCATCAGAAACACCCCGAAGGTGATCAGAAAGATCTGCATGTAGTTACCCCTTACTTCTTGACCAGATATGGTTTGAAGGCATCCGAATAGGCCTCTTCGAACCCGTCATCCGTCTTGGTGATGGTGAAGATGGCCAGCCCCCGTTCCTTGGCATAGGCCAGGCTCTTCTCCGGCCCCATGACCATGAACACGGTCGCCAACCCGTCTGCAGTCATGCAGGAGGGGTGGATGACGGTCACCGACACCAGGCGGTGCTGGATGGGCTTGCCCGTCAGCGGATCCATGGTGTGGGAGAAGCGCTTGCCGTCCAGCTCGTAATAGTTGCGGTACTCGCCCGAGGTGGCCACCCCGTTGTCACCGGGCAGGATCACCTCCTGTACGGAACCGGCATTGACGGTCGGCTTCTCGATGGCGACACGCCAGGGATGCCCCTTGCCGTTGACGCCGTTGATGCGCAGCTCGCCGCCGATCTCCACCAGATAGTTGCGCGCCCCCTGGGACTCCAGGTACTCGGCCACCTTGTCCACGCCAAACCCCTTGGCAATGGCGGAGAGATCCACGTAGAGGTCCGGGATGTCCTTTTGCAGGGTATCGGCATCGGCAGAGGTTATCACATGCAGATTGCCAAGGCCCGTCTTCTGCCGGGTCTGGGCGATCAGCTCGTCGGACGGCACCTTGGTCGGTCTGGCATCCGGCCCAAAGCCCCACAGATTGACCAGAGGACCGACGGTGACGTCCAGCGCCCCGCGGCTCTCGCGGCCAATGTGAATGGCCTCGGTCACCACCCGCGCGGTATCGCGGGAAACCACCACAGGAGTATTGCTCTTGTGCTGGTTGAAGCGTGACAGCTCGGAATCCGGGCGATAGGTCGACATCTGATCGTTGACCCGTTCCAGCAAGACATCGACCTCGGCTTGCAGCCTGGCGGCATCCTGAACGGCGCTATCCGCCACCTTGATGGAGTAGTAGGTACCCATGGTGCTGCCGGTGATGTGGATCTCCGGCTTCGATTGGACCGTTTCCTGACCGCACCCAGTCAAGAAAAAGGCTAGCCCGAAGGCTAGCCCGAAGGCTAGCCAGGTCTTTACAACGCTGCGCATGGATTAACCACCGAAGTCATCCAGCAGGATGTTCTCGTCTTCAACACCGAGGTTTTTCAGCATGTTGATGACGGCGGCGTTCATCACGGGAGGCCCGCACATGTAGAACTCGCAATCCTCAGGCGCCTCGTGGTTCTTGAGGTAGTTCTCGAACAACACGTTGTGGATGAAGCCGGTGTAGCCATCCCAGTTGTCTTCCGGTTGCGGATCGGACAGGGCGACGTGCCACTGGAAGTTGTCGTTCTCGGCCTGCAGCATGTCGAAGTCTTCGACATAGAACATCTCGCGCTTGGAACGGGCACCGTACCAGAAGCTCATCTTGCGCTTGGTCTTCAGACGGCGCAGCTGGTCGAAGATGTGGGAGCGCATCGGCGCCATACCCGCACCACCACCGACGAACACCATTTCGGCGTCGGTGTCCTTGGCGAAGAACTCGCCGAACGGACCGGAGATGGTCACCTTGTCACCGGCCTTCAGGCTGAAGATGTAGGAAGACATCTGGCCGGGAGGGGCAGTCCAGTTGCTGGGCGGCGGAGTTGCGATCCGCACGTTCAGCATGATGATGCCGAACTCTTCCGGATAGTTCGCCATGGAGTAGGCACGAATGATCGGCTCGTTGACCTTGGACTCCAGCTCGAAGATCTTGAAGCGATCCCAGTCGCCACGATACTCCTCGGGAATATCGAAGTTCTTGTACTGCACGTGGTGGGCAGGCGCTTCGATCTGGATATAACCACCGGCGCGGAACGGCACGCTCTCGCCATCGGGGATCTGCAGTTTGAGCTCCTTGATGAAGGTGGCCTTGTTGTCATTGGAGATGACGGTACAGTCCCACTTCTTCACGCCGAAGATCTCTTCCGGCAGCTCGATGTCCATGTCGGAACGCACGGTGACCTGGCAGGCCAGACGCTCCCCATGACGGGCTTCGCCCTTGCTGATGTGATCCAGCTCGGTCGGCAGGATGTCGCCGCCGCCGGATTTCACACGCACCTTGCACTGACCACAGGAGCCACCGCCGCCACAGGCGGAGGAGACGAAGATACCACTGCCGGCGAGCACGCCAAGCAGCTTGCCACCCGCCGGGCTGGTCACAGCCTTGGCCGGGTCGCCGTTGATGCTGATTGTCACGTCACCGGCGGTCACCAGCTTGGACTTGGCGAACAGAATAACTGCCACCAAGGCCAGCAGGATCACGGTGAACATGACCACACCCAGAATAATTTCCATCTATATTTCCTTTCCGATTACAGGGAAATACCAGAGAAGGACATGAAGCCCAGCGCCATCAGACCCGCGGTGATGAAGGTGATGCCAAGGCCACGCAGGCCTTCCGGAACATCGGAATATTTCATCTTCTCGCGGATCCCTGCCATCGCGACGATGGCCAGCATCCAGCCTGCACCCGAACCCACGCCATAGACCACGGACTCAACGAAGTTGTAGTCACGCTGCACCATGAAGGAGACGCCACCGAAGATGGCGCAGTTCACGGTGATGAGCGGCAGGAAGATACCGAGGGCGTTGTAGAGGGCCGGGAAGTACTTGTCCAGCGCCATCTCCAGGATCTGCACCAGGGCCGCGATCACCCCGATGAAGGTGATGAAGCTCAGGAAACTCAGATCCAGACCGGATACCAGGGCACCGTCTTTGAGCACGTAGTTGTAGATCAGGTTGTTGGCCGGGACGGCAACGGTCTGAACCACGATAACGGCAATCCCCAGCCCCATGGCGGTCTTGACCTTCTTGGACACCGCCAGGAAGGTACACATCCCCAGGAAGAAGGAGAGCGCCAGGTTCTCGATGAAGATCGAGCGAATCAACAGACTGATATAGTGTTCCATACCTTAATCCTTCGCCTCTACCTGCTTGGGATCCTTGGTGCGCACGCCCCAGATGATCAGACCAATGATGAAGAACGCACTCGGCGGCAGCAGCAGCAGGCCGTTGGGCACATACCAGCCACCATTGTTCACCAGCGGCAGCAGCTCGATGCCGAACCAGGTGCCGGAACCCAGGATCTCGCGCACGGTGGCCACGGTCAGCAGCACGGCGCCATAACCCAGACCGTTGCCGATACCGTCCAGGAAGGAGGGCAGCGGGGCACTCTTCATGGCGTAGGCTTCGGCACGACCCATCACGATACAGTTGGTGATGATGAGGCCGACGAACACCGACAGTTGCTTGGAGATGTCATAGGCATACGCCTTGAGCACCTGGTCAACCACGATAACCAGCGAGGCAATCACCGCCATCTGGGCGATGATCCGCACGCTGTTCGGGATCTGGTTGCGGATCAGGGAGATGAACAGGTTGGAGAAGGCGGTGACCGCGGTAACGGCCAGCGTCATCACGAACGCCGTCTTCATCTGGCTGGTAACGGCCAGCGCGGAACAGACACCCAGCACCTGCAGTGCGATGGGGTTGTTGCCGAGCACAGGCGTCAACAGCAACTTTTTCATTTCGCTCTTGTCAGCCATTGTTGATTTCTCCTGCACGTACCTTGGCCAGGAAGGGACCGAAGCCCTTGGGGCCCATCCAGAAGTCGAAGGTGTGCTGTACACCATTACCGGTCAGGGTTGCACCAGACAGGCCGTCGATTTCATGCTCGGAACCAGCCGGAGCATGGCCCTTGATCACACGCAGCGCAGGCTGACCGTTCTGGTCGAACAGCTTCTTGCCGACGAACAGCTCGCGCCAGGCCGGGTTCTCGATCTCGCCACCCAGACCCGGGGTTTCACCGTGGTCATAGTAGGTGATGCCCTTGATGGTCTGACCGTCGGCCGCGACCGCTACGAAGGCATACATGGTGGACCACAGACCCTGGCCGTAGATCGGCAGGATGATGTTGTCGACCTTGCCTTCGGCATCTTTGGCGAAGAACACGGGAACCAGCTTGGAGATCTGACGCAGGCCGGCCTTGTCGTCGGCCGGAGCCAGGCGAATGCTCTTGGCCGGATCCTTGGCGGCAACCTTGGTGTCGAAGTTGTCGGCATCGCCGTCAACGAACTCACCGCTGGTCAGATCCACCAGACGCGCTTCAATCTTGTCGCCATAGAGCTGGGCCAGGTCACGCTTGGCCACGGCGCTGATGTCGACGCCGGCGACGGACAGGATGTTGCTTTGCTTGTCCAGTGCCTTGTTTTCCAGCTGGGCCGGACGCAGACCCACGGCAGCCACGGAGACCACGATGGAGCAGACCAGACACAGACCGGTCACTACGGCGAGAGTGCCGGTAGTAGAGTCTTTATTAAACGCCACGTGCGATCCTCCGCTTGATGTTCGCCTGTGCCACGAAATGGTCAAACAAGGGGGCAAACAGGTTGGCGAACAGAATGGCCAGCATCATGCCTTCCGGGAATGCAGGGTTCACTACCCGGATCAGCACCACCATCACGCCGATCAGGGCGCCATACCACCACTTGCCCTTGTTGGTGAAGGCAGCGGAAACGGGGTCGGTCGCCATGAAGGCCATGCCGAACGCGAAGCCACCCAACACCAGGTGCCAGTGCCACGGCATGCTGAACATGGGGTTGGTATCGGAACCGATGACGTTGAACAGCAGGGAGGTCGCGACCATGCCGACCATGACGCCGGCGATGATGCGCCAGGAGGCGATGCGCATGTAGACGATCATGGCTGCGCCGATGAGGATCATCAGGGTGGAAACTTCACCGATGGAACCGGGCAGGTTGCCAAGGAAGGCATCCATCCAGCTGATGGCTTCACCGGTGGCACCGTTGATCAGCGCCATCTGGCCGCCCTGGGCCCACTGGCTCAGTGCGGTTGCGCCGGAGAAGCCGTCAACGGCAACCCAGACCGCATCACCGGAGATTTGACCCGGGTAGGCGAAGAACAGGAAGGCACGACCCGCCAACGCCGGGTTCAGGAAGTTTTTGCCGGTACCACCGAACACTTCCTTGGCCAGCACCACACCGAAGGTGATACCCAGGGCAGCTTGCCACAGGGGCAGCTCGGGCGGCACGATCAGGGCGAACAGGATGGAGGTCACGAAGAAGCCTTCGTTGATCTCGTGCTTGCGCACCATGGCGAACAACACTTCCCAGAAACCACCGACGATGAAGACGGTGATGTAGATCGGGAAGAAGTGCGCCGCACCGATCAGCATCTTGCTGCCGATGCCGGCGACGGCCGGATCCAGCGAGGCACCGAACAGGGTGGCCAGGGCGTATTGCCAGGAATCGGCACCGGCCGCGCTGCCCATGTGGGCGATGGCGGCGATAGACTGGTTGCCGACGTTGTACATGCCCCAGAACATGGCCGGGAACACAGCCAGCCACACCATGATCATCATGCGCTTCAGATCGATCGCATCACGGACATGGGCGGCATTGCGGGTCACGGAACCCGGGGTATAAAACAGGGTGTACGCCGCTTCGAACAAGGCATAGTACTTTGCGTACTTGCCACCCGGCTCGAAGTGATGTTCCATATTTTCAAGAAGTTGCTTGAAACTCATCGCTTAACCTTCCAGTTCGATCTTGGTCAGGCACTCACGCAAGACGGGGCCGTACTCTGTCTTGCCGGGGCAGACGAAGGTACAGAGCGCCAAATCTTCCTCATCCAGCTCCAGGCAGCCGAGCGCCTGCGCGCTGTCGGTGTCACCGGAGATCAGATCCCGCAGCAGCAGGGTCGGCAGGATGTCGAGCGGCATCACGCGCTCATAGTTGCCGATAGGCACCATGGAGCGATCACTACCGTTGGTGGTGGTAGTGAAGTTGATGAGTTTGCCCTTCATCAGGTGAGAGAGGGTGGTACGGGTGATGGAGAACTTGTTGGCACTGGGTTTGACCCAGCCCATGAACTCTTTCTCACGGCCTTCGCCCAGCACGCTCACCTGGTTGTGGAAGCGACCCAGATAGTCATGGACCCCTTCGGCCTTGGCACCGCTCAGCAGGGAACCGGAGATGATGCGGTTTTCGTCCGCACGCAGCTCGTTGTTGGTCAGCTGGCTGAGGCTGGCACCCAGACGGGTACGCAGCAGACGCGGCTTGATGACGTTCGGGCCAGCCAGGGAGATCACCTTGTCGGTGAAGATCTGGCCAGTGGTGAACAGCTTGCCGTAAGCGATCACGTCCTGATAGTTGATGTGCCACTGCACCTTGTTGGCACCGACCGGATCCAGGAAGTGGATGTGGGTGCCCGGCAGACCGGCGGGATGCGGACCGACGAACACGGCTTCCTTGACCTGGGCCAGGGAGGAGTGCGGCAGGCTGGCTTCGCCCTTGCAGACGTGGACAGTACCATCGGTCAGGCGGGTCAGCACGGCCAGACCGTCGAGGAAGGCCTGGGCCTGTTCCTTGATGATCAGCTCCGCACTGGCGGCCAGCGGGTTGGTGTCCATGGCGGTGACGAAGATGGCGCGCGGGGTGGAACCCACGGCAGGCACCTTGCTGAACGGGCGGGTACGCAGCGCGGTCCATTGGCCTGATGCGACCAGGATCTCCTGCACCTTGCTACGCTCGAGCTGTGGCAGCTCGGCGGAGGCAAAATGCTCAAAGGTCACCTGCTCGTCGGACCCATCGATGTCGATGACAACGGACTGGAGAACACGCTTGGCACCACGGTTGATCTCAGAAACCACACCGGTGGCAGGGGCCGTGAATTTAACGCCGGGATTCTTCTTATCTTCGAAGAGCTCCTGACCTTTAATGACGCGATCACCTACTTTGACAAACATAGTAGGACGCATCCCCACGAACTCTTCGCCGAGTGTAGCAACACGGGTGATGGCCGGGCCATCGTAGATTACTTGCTCCGGAGCACCCAGCACGGGGATGTCCAGTCCTCTTTTAATTGTAATCATACTCACTTGCACTACCGTTAAGGGAAGACAGGTTGGTTAGCGCCGAGAAATACATCACGACGAGTTGTTGAATGAGCCCGTCAACATCGCGGAAAGCTGTCGAAGAAATAAACAAATCAGCAACATACAGGATCATTCAAAAGCGCCTGAGTTTACCACCTTAGGCGAGTTAGCCGCCACGCCAAATGGGGAAAATCCCCGCCCTATCACAAAATTAACCTTCACTGAATATTTCGCGCACGTCCTTGCAAACCGTGGTTTTAAAGGACTTTTCGCAAAACTAACCATATAGAGGTATTTTC
Organism: Aeromonas sp. TW 6; assembly: GCF_013168745.1. NCBI lineage: Bacteria > Pseudomonadati > Pseudomonadota > Gammaproteobacteria > Aeromonadales > Aeromonadaceae > Aeromonas > Aeromonas sp. TW 6. The sequence goes on from NZ_JABERS010000008.1 coordinate 121,826, forward strand.
CAGGCGCAAGGAAAAGGATTAGAAAAAATAATGCCATCCCCCTCATCCCTGGCTGCACACCATTCGTGATAGCGCTGTTAATGGCCCGAGGAAGGCGCCATCAGGAGGTCCAACGGCTCACGCAAAGGGGGATTTGCTGACGCAACCCGGCGTCTTTGGCGCCTGCTCCCTGGCCTGCCACTCGGATTCGGTATAGGTATGCAACGCCAATGCATGAATGGCTCCCGCCAACTCGTCGGCCAGCACCCCGTTCACCTGACGATGGCGCCCCAGCAAACGCTGTCCCTCAAACGCCTGGCTCACCACGACTACCTTGAAGTGGCTTTCGGAGCCCGGTGCCACCCTGTGCATGTAGCTTTCATTGATCACTTCCAGGTGGCTCGGGGAGAGCGCGGCGGCCAGCTTGGCCTCTATCTGTTGTTGCATGCTCACGGTAAGGACTCCTCGTTGAATATCCGGCCATTGTAGCCAGGGTTGTGCGCCCGATGCATCAGGTACGAAGGATCCGCTCGCTCTCGCCGCACCGGACTGGTGAATTTCTCCGCCGCCGCTAGAATAGCGCCACTTTCACCGCTGCCGGGCAACACGGGGCAGACGGTCGCCATTCATCAATCACACGTTGGACTCTTGCCTATGCAAACCCTGCTCGACACGGCCCACTGCCGCCTGACCCTGTATCGTTACCCGCGGCAGAGCCAGGACCCCCTGCAGGCCTGGGATGCGGCGGACGAGTATCTGATAAGCCACCTTGCCGAATCGCAGCAGGCACCTGACGGCCCCGTCATCATCATGAACGACGGCTTCGGCGCCCTGGCAGGCTACCTGCATGCCCACGACCCCGTCTGCGTGACCGACTCCCACATCAGCGAGCGGGCCACCCTGACCAACCTGGCGGAAAACGGGCTGGATCCCCACGCCATCACCCTGCAGGATGCGCTGGCCCCCCTGCCCGATGCCCCCGCCCTGGTGGTGATCAAGGTCTCCAAGTATCAGGCGCTGCTGGAGCAGCAACTGCTTTCCCTGCGCGGGGTCGTGACCCCCGCGACCCGCATCATTGCTGCCGGCAAGGCCAAGGACATCCACACCTCCACCCTCAAGCTGTTCGAGAAGTATCTGGGGGAGACCCGCACCTCGCTCGCCTGGAAGAAGGCGCGCCTCATTCATTGCACCCCGGCCGCCGAGCGCCCGTCCCTGACCAGTCCCTTCCCGACCGTCTGGCCGCTGGAAGGCACCGACATGCTCATCCACAACCATGCCAACGTGTTCTCGCGCACCAGCCTGGATATCGGCGCCCGCTTCATGCTGGACAACCTGCCCATCCACAGTGCCCGCAGAGTGATCGATCTGGGATGTGGCAACGGCGTGCTCGGGCTCTCCCTGCTCGCGCGCGACAGCGAGGTGGAGGTGACCTTCATCGACGAATCCCGGATGGCGGTAGCGTCCGCACGGCTCAACGTCGAGCACAACCAGCCCGATGCCCTGCCCCGTGCCCACTTCATGGTCAACAACTGTCTCGATGACGTTCCCGTCGGGGCAGCGGACAGGATCCTCTGCAATCCCCCCTTCCATCAGTTGCAGGCGATCACCGATCACATCGCCTGGCAGATGTTCAGCGATGCCCACCGGGTGTTGCCTCAGGGGGGCGAACTCTGGATAGTAGGCAACCGTCATCTGGACTATCACAACAAACTCAAGCGCCTGTTTGGCAACGCACAAGTCGTTGCGTCGAACAGCAAATTCGTTATTTTGAAAGCCATCAAACGCTAAAGATAAAGCTAAAGGAAACCCATGATGAAAAAGTCACTCTTGCTGCTGGCTGCTCTGGTATTGGGCGGTTGTGCTACTCACTGGCCCGAGAGCGCCCTGCTCAACCCGCAAGTCATCCCCTCCAACCAGCAGTACTACTCCGGCAACCGCATCACCATGGAAGGGGTGGACAAGCGTGAAGCCGCCTATGTCTTCTCCATCAAGAAGAAAGAGAAGGCTCCTGTGCTGGTGAACAGCAGTCAGCCTCTCAACAGCCTGCTGGCTGAAAAACTGGCGGAAGGGCTGCGCAGCCAGGGCCTGGAAGTGGGCAACAGCGGCACCACCAACCTGACGCTGGCCATCTCCACTGCCGCCGTCACCGTGGAAGAGAAGACCTTCACCTATGTCACCAAGTCCCGCGTCAGCCTGCAGGTGATTGCCGACTTCCAGGGCAGCAAGCTGACCAAGCAGTTCAACATGTCCTCCAGCAAAGAGAGCCCGGGCGAGCCGAGCATGGCCGATCTGGAATCCACCCTGAACCAGCAACTGGGCAGCGTGCTGCAGCAGATCATGGCCGACGAGGCGCTGCGCGGTTATCTCAAGGGCCAGCCGAGCTGAGCGAGGACATATAAATGAAGAAACTCTGGTTACTGATCATCTTAATCGCCCCCCTGGCTTTTGCCGGTCAAAAAGTCCAGATGGAGACCAACCATGGCACCATCGTCGTGGAGCTGGCCCCCAAACAGGCACCCCAGACCGTGAAGAACTTCCTGCGCTACGTGGCAGACGGCAGCTATGACGGCAGCCTGTTCCACCGGGTGATCCAGAACTTCGTGGTGCAGGGTGGGGGCTACAACCAGCAGTTCCAGCCCCTGCCGACCTTCGATCCCGTGGTCAACGAGTCCAGAGGCGGCCTGCCCAACAAGCGCGGTACCATCGCCATGGCCCGCACCCAGGCGGTCGACAGCGCCACTCGCCAGTTCTATTTCAATCTGGTGGACAACGACAACCTCAACGCCAATGCCGGCGCCGGTTACACCGTGTTCGGCCAGGTTGTGAAGGGGATGGAGGTGCTGGACAAACTGGCCCAGGTCCAGACCGGCTACAGCTCCATCCTGCGTGCCAACGACGTCCCCACCAGCCCCATCATCCTGAAGAAAGTGGTGCTGCTCGCGGACAAATAACGCGGCCCGGATCACATTCCACCGCGTCCCTGAACGGGTCACCGGTCTCTTTTTCTATACTCTGCTCCCCGATGTGTGCCACGCATCGGGGAGCAGAACCAGAAGGAGGAGCCGGTGACCTGTCATGATTACATAACCCAACACGCCGACCCGCTGGCACAGGCGGTTCGCCATTTTCTGGCACGCAAGATTCCCTACCAGCAGCTGGAAGACTTGAGCTGGCAGCTCCTCTCCCATTGGCAGGCGCTCTGCGTGATCCCCATGGACAAAACCCCCGCCAACGCACAGGAAGGTGTGTTCTGGCATCTGCTTCACAGCCTGCACCTGTGGGATGAGCAGCGCCTCCTCTGTGATGACGCGCTGCGCCTGCAACTCATGGCCTGCGCCAATTTTCTCGCCGACGAGGGCCCCTGCCCGCACCACTGCATCGGCCCACGTCCCTGAAACCTGCCGCCCGCCACTCGGCTTGCCTTGGCTACGCCTGCCGAACCTGACAAAATGACCCCCTTTTCCCAGAGGAGTCAGGCTGTTGAACAATCTCCGCCCGCCCAGTCACACACCGGGCCGCGCCACCCGCTGGCGAGATGCCCTCGCCGTCTATCTGGAAGCGCGGGTACTCATCCTGTTCGCCATGGGATTCTCCTCCGGCCTGCCCTTGCTGCTGGTCTTTGGCACCCTCTCGTTCTGGCTGCGCGAGGCGGATGTCAGCCTGACCGACATCGGCTACATGAGCTGGGTAGCGCTGGCCTACGGTTTCAAGTGGCTGTGGTCGCCTCTGGTGGATCGGCTGCCCCTGCCCCTGCTGTCACGGCTGCTTGGGCGACGACGCAGCTGGATGCTGTTCTCCCAGGTGCTGATCGCCCTCTCCCTGGTGGGGATGGCCTATTGCGATCCCAAGACCCAGCTCGCCCAGCTGGCCCTCTTCGCCCTGCTGGTGGCTTTCTCCTCTGCCACCCAGGACATCGTCATCGATGCCTATCGCATCGAATCCGCTCCCGAGCGGCTGCAGGCGGCCATGGCCGCTTCTTATATGACGGGGTATCGACTCGCCATGATCATGGCGGGAGCGGGGGCGCTGGCGCTGGCGGCCTGGCTCGGCAGCAACAGCGGCTATGACTATCGCGGCTGGCAGCTCACCTATCTGCTGATGGGAGGGCTGATGTCTCTTGGCATCCTCACCACCCTGATGAGTCACGAGCCGCAGATCGATCTCAAGAGTCAGGACGAGCAGCAGATGGCGCGCAAGGCCACCCTGCTGGCACGGGGTTGGTCACCCACGCTGGCCGGGCTGGGGGCCTGGACCTACGAGGCCATCTGGTGTCCCTTCGCCGACTTCTTTCGCCGCTACGGCTCCTCGGCCCTGCTGATCCTCGGGCTTATCGCCTGCTATCGCATCTCGGACGTGGTGATGGGGGTGATGTCCAACAGCTTCTATGTGGATCTGCAGTTCAGCAAGACGGAAGTGGCCACCATCACCAAGGTCTATGGTGTCATCATGACGCTGGTGGGAGCCGCGCTCGGGGGCGTGCTGGTGATGCGCTTTGGCACCCTGCGCATCCTGTTCCTCGGCGCCGTGCTGACCGCCAGCACCAATCTGCTGTTCGCTCTCCTCAACGAAGTGGGCCACAACCTGGAGCTGCTGACTCTGATCATCTCGCTGGACAACCTCAGCGCCGGCATAGCGACGGCTGCGTTTGTAACCTATCTATCGAGCCTCACCAACGTCGCCTTCTCCGCCACCCAGTACGCCCTGTTCAGCTCCATCATGCTGTTGCTGCCCAAGTTGCTGGCGGGGTTTTCTGGTCGCGTGGTGGAGCAGATCGGCTACAGCCACTTCTTCATCGGCACCAGTCTGCTCGGCATTCCGGTGATGCTCCTGATCATCATGGTTGCCAAACGAGGCAGCACCTTGTCACCACAAACGCACAAATAGCAAGCGTTTGCGCATTTTAGGGGGTGATTAGATTCACAAATCCTGACAAAGTTCCCTGGTGCTTGTTTATCCGCTGAATTTATTTGGCTAGAATCCCTTCCGCTCCTTGTGGGCAGGCTACGGAAAACCTCAACTAACGCACAAGAGACCAATAAAATGGCCAAATTTACCAAGACTCTGATCGCTGCCGGTCTGCTGGCTGCCTCCGCCACTCCGGCACTGGCTGCCGATTACAGCGGCGACATCCACAAGAACGACTACAAGTGGTTCCAGTTCAACGTGATGCACACCATCGATCAGCTGCCCTACGCTGAGTCCGAAGGTGGTTACAACGATACCTACTTCGAAATGGAGTTTGGTGGCCGTTCCGGTATCTTCGATCTGTACGGTTACGTCGACGTTTTCGACATCTTCCAGAACCGTCACGACGACAAGCACAACCAGGACAACCTGTTCATCAAATTTGCACCGCGCATCTCCATCGATGCCATGACCGGCAAAGATCTCTCCTTCGGCCCGGTGCAGGAAGTCTACATCGCCAACCTGATCAACGTCGGTGGTCCGGATGGTCTGTTTGAAGCCATGACCGGTCTGGGTGCAGACGTCATGGTGCCCTGGTTCGGCAAAATGGGCATGAACCTGTATGCCCGTCACGTCAATGAAGGCGGTGGCGAGCAGGGCTGGAACGGCTATCAGTTCTCCATGAACTGGTTCAAGCCTTTCTACACCTTCTCCAACGGCAGCTTCGTAGCCTATCAGGGTTACCTGGATCACCTGTTTGATGCCAAGGACACTTCCACCGACGGTACCGCCATGTTCAACGGCCTGTACTGGCACTCCGACCGCTACGCCGTCGGTTACGGTCTGAAGTACTTCAACGACATCTATGGCATCCAGAACGGCTCCTACGGTCTGAAGACCACTGGTTTCGGCCACTACTTCTCCGTGACCTACAAGTTCTAATCGAACTCGTCACACGGACACAAAAAAACCGGAGCAGCTGCTCCGGTTTTTTTATGCCCTCATGCTGGCAGTGGGGGGAGAGCCGCGCCCTCCCCGTTCGCCATCAATCGCGGAAGTTCTGGAACTGCATCGGCTGGCCCAGTTCGGCGCCACGCACCAGCGCCATGGTCTCTTGCAGATCGTCGCGCTTCTTGCCGGTGACCCGCACCTCGTCGCCCTGGATGGCGGCCTGCACCTTGATCTTGGAATCCTTGATGAGCTTCACCAGCTTCTTGGCCACTTCCTTGTCGATCCCCTGCTTGAACTTCACGGTCAGGTGGAAACGCTTGCCGGAGTGGACGCTGTCACCCACGTCCATGGAACTGTTCTCGATCTGGCGCTTGAGCAGGGCGCCGCGCAGGATCTCGACCATCTGCTTGAGCTGGAAATCGGCGTCGGCTTCCAGCTTTACTTCTTCCTTGTTCAATTCGAAGCTGGCTTCCACACCACGAAAATCGAAACGGGTCGCCAGTTCACGGTTGGCGTTATCAACGGCGTTCAACACCTCGTTCATTTTGACTTCAGAGACAATATCGAATGACGGCATAGCCGGGCTCCTCATGCTGTACTTCAGGTTGTGCTGACAGGTGGGCAAATCTACCAGAAAACGGGCAAATTTGCTGATTTCGATGGGATTGCTCTGCTAGAATCCCCTGCGCACAGGAATGGTGAGACCCGTTAGAACCCGTCCAGGAGCGGTCGCGAGAGGTCCGACACTCGGTGAAGTGCAGCCCAGGAACCCGTATGGTCATGCATACATGAGGCTCCCTGGCTGCGCATGAGCCTTGAGCACGACCCGACAGCCAGCTCATGCACCGGTTCCAGGTATTCACCAAGCGACATCTTCCCTTATCCCGGGTTGGCGGTTGACAGGATGGCAGCCCTTCCCATGATCGAGCCTCTTCATGCCAAGCGGATTACGCGACAACAACCTGAAAACACGCCGTCACCCTGCCTCTCCCGAGTGGACCTTGCTGGGCTGCGGCGCCCTGGGCGGCGTCTTCGCCTCCCTGTTGACCCAAAGCGGCCAAGCAACCCGCCTCCTGCTGCGCGAGCGCCATCGTGCCACCTTGCACCCCGGCGTCGACTTTACCTCCCTTGAGGGGCATACCCAGCTCCTGGCCATCGAACGCGCCTTCATCGACAAGCCGGGCAGCATCAAACGCCTGCTGGTCATGACCAAGGCGGGGCAGGTGATATCGGCCCTCACTCCCCTGGTCGGGCAACTGGCGGCAGGGGTGCCCATCGTGCTGCTGCACAACGGCATGGGGATCGCCGATCAGGTGGTCGCACTCTTCCCAGACAACCCCGTGATCGCCGGCGTCACCAGCCATGGCGCCATGCAGAGCGGCCACTTCGTGTTCCGCCACACCGGCAAGGGGGAGACCTGGCTGGGCCCTGTCAACGAAGCGGCCCGTGCCCATGCCCACCTCGCCGACGAGCTGGCCAGCGCCCTGGGTCAGGCCGGCTGGGATGAGCAGATCCTGACACGCCAGTGGCAGAAACTCGCCGTCAACTGCGCCATCAATCCCCTCACCGCGCTCTACAAGCTCAAGAACGGCGAATTGGCCGGTCCGCGTTTTGCCGATGCCCTGCAGCAAATCTGCGTGGAAGTGGCTGACGTCATGCGGGCCGAAGGTCAGCCTACCGGCAGCGAAGAGCTGCTACGCCGCGTCATGATGGTGGTGGAGCTCACCGCCGACAATTACTCTTCCATGTATCAGGACATGGAACAGGGCCGCGAGACCGAGATCGAGGCCATCACCGGCTTCCTGCTGAACAAGGCCGTCCTTCACGGTATCGCGGTGCCGGTCAATCAGGGCCTCTATCAGGCCGTCAAAGAGAAGCGCTGAGCAGAGCAGCTGGCAAGCAAGGAGTGCTAGATGAGCGTACTGGTATTGGTGGCCCCCGGGTCGGAAGAGATAGAGACGGTTGCCATCGTCGATACCCTGGTTCGGGGTGGCATCGATGTGGTGCTGGCCTCCTGTTGCCCCACCGGAGCGCGCCAGATCCTCGCCTCTCGCGGGGTGCAACTGGTGGCGGATTGCCATCTCGACGAGCTGACCACCCGTGACTTCGATGCCATGGTCGTGCCGGGCGGTCTGCCCGGCAGCGAAGTGATCCGCGACACCCCCCTCGCCATCGACCTGCTACGGGAGCAGGCAGGCCTCGGCCGCTGGCGCGCCGCCATCTGCGCCGCACCCGCCGTGGTACTGCACCATCACGGCTTGCTGGGGGATGCGAGCACCACCTGCCATCCGGGCTTTCAGGCCCGTCTGCCCGCGACACAATTGAGCACGGCGCGGGTAGTGACCGATGAAGCCCATCGCCTGATCACCAGCCAGGGCCCGGGTACCGCTATCGAGTTCGCTCTCGAGATAATACGGGTACTGCGAGGTGACGAGGCCGCCCGTACGGTGGCCGGTCCCATGGTGTTGCCCCCCTCGCTATCGCCATAACCACATCGGGCACTCCGATGAAAGCGACAGAGCCCCCTTGCTTGGTCTATGTTGGCTGCTCTTGTGCTAGATAAAACAATCCGGGCTTCCCCGGCCTGGCACCGGCTGTTAACATGCGCCCCTTATGCCTGTTATGTGCTCTGGGGTGGCCGTCACGCCGCCCTGACCCTGCCCTGTGCGGCTTCTGCCGCCTGACTCCGGTTATGCCGACCGGCCGGTTTACCCGGCCATCAACAGCCAATCCAACCCTGTGATCCCCGCCATTTCCCCTGATTTGCGGGCCTGTGGCCATGGATCCTCAACGAGCGAGAAAATCCCCATGCTGGAACGTGCAAGACAAGAGTGGTTCTCCAACATACGGGGCGATCTGCTGTCGGGCATCGTCGTCGCCCTGGCGCTGATCCCGGAGGCCATCGCCTTCTCCATCATTGCGGGCGTCGACCCCAAGGTCGGCCTTTATGCCTCCTTCTCTATCGCCGTGGTCATCGCCTTCGTCGGCGGTCGTCCCGGCATGATTTCCGCCGCCACCGGCGCGATGGCGCTCCTGATGGTGACCCTGGTCAAGGAACATGGCCTGCAGTATCTGCTGGCGGCCACCCTGCTCACCGGCCTCTTCCAGATAGCGGCGGGCTACCTCAGGCTCGGCAGCCTGATGCGATTCGTCTCCCGCTCCGTGGTGACCGGCTTCGTCAACGCCCTGGCCATCCTTATCTTCATGGCCCAGCTGCCCGAGCTCACCAACGTCACCTGGCAGGTCTACGCCATGACCGCGGCCGGGCTTGGCATCATCTATCTGTTCCCGCTCGTTCCCGTGGTGGGCAAACTGCTCCCCTCCCCCCTGCTGTGCATCGTCATCCTGACGGCGGTGGCCATCACCCTGGGCATCGACATCCGTACCGTGGGCGACATGGGCGAGCTGCCCGATACCCTGCCGGTCTTCCTCTGGCCCGACGTGCCCCTCAATCTGGAGACCCTGGCCATCATCTTCCCCTACTCAGCGGGGCTGGCGGTGGTGGGACTGCTCGAGTCCATGATGACGGCAGCCATCGTCGACGAGATGACCGACACCCCAAGCGATCGCAACCGCGAGTGCAAGGGTCAGGGGATCGCCAACATCGGCGCCGGTCTGCTGGGAGGCATGGCGGGGTGCGCCATGATTGGCCAGTCCGTCATCAACATCAAATCCGGTGGCCGCGGCCGCCTCTCCACCTTCGTGGCGGGGACCCTGCTCATCCTGATGGTGGTCTTCATGGATGAGTGGATCCGTCAGATCCCCATGGCAGCCCTGGTGGCCGTGATGATCATGGTTTCCATCGGCACGTTTTCCTGGGAGTCGGTACGCAACCTGAAGAGCCACCCCCTCTCCACCAACCTGGTGATGGTAACCACCGTCGCCGTGGTGGTCGCGACCCACAACCTGGCACTCGGGGTATTCGTAGGGGTGCTGCTCGCCTCCCTCTTCTTCGCCCACAAGGTTGCCCGCGTCATGCTGGTCAAGAGCGACAGCGAGCGCAGCGGCGCCGTGCGTACCTATCTGGTGCGGGGCCAGATCTTCTTTGCCAGCGCCGAGCAGTTCCTGGCCGGTTTCGATTTCAGGGAGGAAGTGGAGAAGGTGGTCATCGACCTGACGCACGCCCACTTCTGGGACATCACCGCCATCACGGCCCTCGACAAGGTGGTCATCAAGTTCCGCCGTGAGGGGAAAGAGGTGGCGGTCATCGGCCTGAACGACGCCAGTGCCACCCTGGTCGATCGCTTTGCCATCCACGACAAACGCCAGGAGGGAGAGCCCCTGCTGGCCGAGCATTGATCCCGGCGCGCCCCAAGAGGGCGCTGCCTGCAAGCCATAAAAAAGCCCGTCTCTCCCCATGAGATGGGCTTATTTTGGGCTGTTGGATCACAGTCAACACACGCGCCTCGGCGCGCCCATCCCGAGCCGATGCGGCAATGCGGGGTCATGACCTGCCGTCAGGGTGCAAGAGGGGCCAGGAAAGCAGGAACAGGGTGCCGCCCCGCCCGCCGGATTGGCAGACCGCACTGCCGCCGTGGGCCTCGACAATGGCCTTTACCACCGCCAGCCCGAGCCCGCTGCCGCCACTCTTGCGCGAGCGTGACGGATCCCCTCGGCGAAACGCCTCGAAGATATAGGCGGCGACCTCCTCGCTGATACCAGGCCCCTCATCCTCCACGCTCAGGATGCACTGGACGCCCGAACGATACAGGCGCACGGTCAGCATGCCCGGCACCGCGTGCTTCTGGGCATTTTCCAGCAGCGCCATCAGAGCCTGACGGATGCGAAGTGCATCGCAACAGACACAAAGCTCGGCATCGAGCTCCCGCTTGAGAGTGAAACCGTTCGCGGCAAGAGGGGTGGCAAACGCCTCGAGCACCACGGCAAGCTCGTCGGCCAGCCTGATCTCCTCTCGTTGCAGCTCCAGGTGGCCGCTGTCGTTGAGACTGAGCACCCGCAAATCTTCGATCAGGTGGGTCAATCCCTCCACCTGACGCAGCAAGCCTTCAAAGAGCGCACGCTCTGGCGGAAATACCCCTTCGGCCAGCCCCTGCAAGCGGCCACGCAAGATGGTCACCGGGGTGCGCAACTCGTGGGCGATGGCGGCATTCCAGAACTCCCGCTCGCGGGTCATGCTCTGCAGTCGCTCGGCCATGGTGTTGAAGTCCCGCACCAGTTGCGCCGTCTCCCCGATCGCCTGTTCATCCAGCGGCACGCGCGCAACGAGCCGATCCTGTTTGGTGCTCCCATCATCATGAACCCGGTCTTCTTCCTGCCCTTCATCCTGGTGCCGGTGATCAACGCCATCCTGGCCTGGTTCGCGGTGGATCTGGGTCTGGTTGAGAAGGTCGTGATGCTGACCGCATGGACCACGCCGGCCCCCATCGGCGCCTCCTGGGCGACCAACTGGGCCTTCAGTCCGGTCATCATGTGCTTCATCTGCATGGGGATCTCCGCCCTGATGTATTACCCCTTCGTGCGAGCTTACGAACGCACCCTGCTCAAGCAGGAAGCCGAGACGGCTGAAGCGGAAGAAGCCGCCAGATCAGAAAAAGCAGACACAATCACACCGATTCAGAGTCAGGCGTAAGCGCCAGGCGTGCGGGCGCCACGCCGCCTGCACGCCGGTCATCAAGAGGAAACTGCAATGCAATATACATTCCCCGAAGGCTTCTGGTGGGGTAGCGCCTCGTCGGCCGCACAATCGGAAGGGGCTGCCAATGTGGGCGGCAAGGCACCAACCATCTGGGATCACTGGTTCGAGACGGAGCCACACCGTTTCCATGGTCAGGTTGGCCCGGCCAACACCTCCACCTTCTACGATCGTTATCGTGAAGACATCGCATTGATGGAACAGATTGGCCACAACAGCTTCCGCACATCCATCTCCTGGGCCCGGTTGCTGCCGGATGGCCACACCGTCAACCAGGAGGCCGTCGACTTCTACAACAAGGTTATCGATGAGCTGCTGGCCAAGGGGATCAAACCCTTCATCGGCCTGTTCCACTTCGACATGCCGATGTACTGGCAGGAGCAGGGTGGCTGGGAGAGCCGCGAAACCGTGGCGGCCTATGCCGAGTACGCAGCGCTCTGCTTCAAACTGTTCGGTGATCGCGTCGCCTGCTGGATGACCTTCAATGAACCCGTTGTGGTAGTGGAAGGAGGGTATCTGTATGACTTCCATTACCCGAACCAGATGGACTTCAAACGGGCAGCCCAGGTGGCCTATCACATGATGCTGGCCCACAGTCTGGCGGTGAAGCGTTATCGCACACTCTCCCTGCCCGGCCAGATCGGCATCGTCCTGAACCTGACCCCCTCCTATCCGCGCTCTTCAAACCCGGCAGACTTGAAGGCCTCGTTCATTGCCGACCTGTTCTTCAACCGTGCCTTCCTCGATCCTGCGGTGAAGGGGGTTTATCCCCAGGAGCTGATCGATATCCTGCGCGAGCACGATCAGATGCCAGTTGTGCAAAGCGGCGACTGCGAACTGCTGGCCGCCGGCAAGATCGATCTGCTCGGCATCAACTACTACCAGCCGCGGCGAGTGAAGGCACGCATGACGGCCATCAACCCGGACTCCCCTTTCCTGCCTGACTGGTTCTTCGAGAATTACGAGATGCCAGGCCGCAAAATGAACCCTTATCGCGGCTGGGAAATATATGAGTGCGGTATTTATGACATATTGATCAACCTGCGAGATAACTATGGAAATATCCCAAGCTATATCTCCGAAAATGGTATGGGTGTCGAAGGGGAGCACAGATTCATTGGTGAAGATGGTCAGGTAAAAGACGATTATCGTATCGACTTCATTCGCGGCCACCTCCAGTGGATTCATACCGCCATTGCCGAAGGAAGTCATTGCCGTGGTTATCACCTGTGGACCTTTATTGACAACTGGTCCTGGATGAATGCCTACAAGAACCGTTATGGATTCATCAGCCTTGATTTGGAAAGCCAGCAGCGCACCGTCAAGAAAAGTGGTGAATGGTTCGCCAACGTCTCTCGTAATAATGGATTTTAAGGAGTCATAAATGATGGATCTTGAAGAAGCAGTCATGGGCATCATCGTCAATGCCGGCCAATCTCGCAGGGCTGACGCATCAGTGTTTATACTTTGAACAACCCCATACATTCGAACAAATATTGTTCATTCAGACAGCAGAGCCTGCGCTTGTTGGCCATGCTTAGATTACGTGATTTGTTTTGCTTCAGCATGTTCAGTATCCACTGCCTGATGACCGCTAAGTTTTCCCCAGCGAAGCCCGCTCTGGCCTGAAGTTGATCCTCTCCGAACGCAATATCTAAAGTCCAGTGCAGCAGATTTTCTACCGACCAGTGCGCTCGGGTTGCCTTCAGCGCTGAGGTGGCATCCAACGCTCGGCTACTTATATAAAATCTCACGAAATCATAGCCTTTGCCATTTTCAATTCGCTCAGCCTGCACGGCTATGATCGTCTTCGCTTTCCACTGCTGGCAAACTGGCATGCTTTCATCAACCACCAGAACCCAACAACGTCGATGCTCTTTTCGCCCATGTTCTGAGTCAAATTGTTCAGTAAAGCCGTGCCCCGAAACATCGCTTTCATTCTTATCCCAATACGCTTGGAACTGTTCTTTTACTTCAGTATTGAGGCTAGG
>NZ_JABERS010000086.1:0-6628 GCF_013168745.1 Aeromonas sp. TW 6
CTGTGGAGGCGCGGTGCAATCAGGCCGCCCGATGAAGCAGGAACCCGGTACTGCGCGAGCAGCTATCACCCAGTAATGGGAATCCCCCTCCTGTGACGCGAAGCGCTAAGGTGGGGGAGGATGTCAAGGGTACCGAGACGTTGCGCATCACGCTCATCACCCCGGCCACTGCCTCGTTGGCCTGGTCGGTCTTTGGCAGGGTCTTGATGTAGAAGGAGGCGCGGGCAAAACGGTCCGCCGAGCGGTTGGTGCCGGGCAGCATGGTGAGACCGCCAATCTCCTCCCAGTAGTCGTTGAGGGCCAGTTGCTTGTCAAAGGTCGGCGAGTTGGTCATCACCTGATAGCTGCGGTCGTGGTAGCTCTGCAGCTTGCCCCCCACGTACTGGAAGATGGCGGAATCGCCGCTCGCATCGGAGAGGGAGAGGTGCAGCTGGCCCGGCTTGCCATCCGGGGTCAGGGTGGTCACCACATAGAACTCGTCCTTCGACAGGGCGGCGACCGAATCGGCCACGGTGGCGAAGTTGTCCAGCGCGTACTGGGCCCAGAGCGAGATGGAGAGAGTCTTGCGCGGATCCTTGTCGCTCGGGGTCACATACTCGGACTCGGTCAGATAGAGGAGGTTGGCCACCAGCCCCTTCTCGTTCATGCCGTCGGCGGTGCCCGCATCGAAGCCTGCCGCCACCACGGAGCCGTAGCGCGACGTCCACGTCATGGAGTGCGCACCGGCCTCCCCTTCCCGCGCGATGCCACGGGGCAGCGCCCAGAGATTGGTCGGCATGGCGCTGCGCCAGTCCATGGTACGACCGGTCACCACCAGCGCTCCCTCCCCCTGATAGACGGCGCGGGTACAGGCATCGGCGAGGGAACTGACGGAGAGCGAGACGGTCAGGGCCAGCAGGGTCTTATGCAACAGGGGGGAACGCAGGATTGTCATATGGATCACTCGAGTCTGTTGAAAACACAAGCATACCCCTTTTTGCATAACAGGGGCTGACTGAGGCTGGCAAACCAGGTGACAGATCTATCAACAGAGGTGCTGCCCTGCCAATCAGCGATCAATATCCATAAATTAATCAAAAAGATAAGCAAGCCACTTCGGGGCGATACCGCCAGATGCCATTCGCTGGCTTGCGTCGGTTTCAGACACATACCCTGCCCGCCAGCAGGCGGACAGGGAGGGGCTCAGCCTTCCTTCTTGCGGATACTCAGCCCCAGCTCGCGGCCACGCAGGCGGGCATAATAGATGGTGCCCACAAACGCCAGGGTGGTGAGCACCAGCTCCACCACCGCCAGCCACCGCTCCCCCTCATCCGTGGTGATCAGGGTCAGGGCGTGCAGGAAGTAGGGCATCAGCACGAAATTGCCCCAGGCGTGGGTGTAGGGATTGCCCTGCACTATGCCCTTGAGGGGGAAGAGCAGCGGCACCGTCCAGATCACCGGCAACAGCCAGGGGGCGAGATCCGGGTGGGGCGAGAGCCAGAGGTGCCAGAGCAGCACCCAGGCCAGCAGGCCGAAAAAACCGGCCAGGGTCAGCAGGCGAGCGAAGCGGGTGCTCACTTGAGGATCTCCAGCACCTGCTCGGGCGGACGACCTATGCGGGCCTGCCCGTTCTTGATGACAATGGGGCGCTCGATGAGCTTGGGGTGCTGGTGCATGGCACGAATGAGATCATCGCCGCTCACCTCGCCGAGCCCCAGCTCCTTGTAGAGCTCTTCCTTGGTGCGCATCAGCTGTCGGGGATCCGTGAAGCCAAGCTGACTCAGGAGGGTGCGGATCTGTGCCTCACTCGGGGCCTGCTCCAGATAGAGCACCACCTCGGGGGCGACCCCGTGCTGTTCCAGCAAGGCCAGGGTTTCACGGCTCTTGGAGCAGCGCGGATTGTGGTAGATTTGGGTCTCGCTCATGATAACTCCCTGATTAATCGCAAGATGGGACAAGAAATGGCGCTATTGTAGGGGAAACGGATGGTCAGGGTAAGCGGGAAGGCTATGGAAATGAAACGGATCTGTTGGCTGATTGTGGCAACCCTGCTGGGGGCCTGCAGCCCGGCACCCGACTTTACCGACGGCGCGGGAAAGAAGGTCAGCCTCGCGGAGCTCGGTGGCAAACCACTGCTGGTCAACTACTTCGCTCCCTGGTGCGCCCCCTGCCTGCGGGAGATGCCCCTGCTGGCAACATTGCACCAGGAAGGTCAGATCCGGGTGATCGCCATCCACTATGACCCCGCCTCTCCCGCCGAACTGACCGAGCTGGCACGGCGCCACGCCATCAGGGTTCCCCTGATGATCCCGGATGACGACGCCCGCCTCCCGTTCCCAAGGCCCGGGGCGCTGCCCACCAGCTATCTGCTTGATGCCAGGGGAACGCTGCTGGAGACCCTGGTGGGAGAGCTGGACGAACAGAAGCTCGCCGAGATAAAACGCCGCCTGGCGAGCGCCCCATAGCAGAGCCATCCATCACTCTCATTTCTTCATCATCAAGATGCGTTGAAACCGATGAAAGGCCCTATTTTAGCCTGCAAAACAAGGCGGGATGCCCCCAAAGGAGCACCCCGCCTGCCATCAACCCGCTCCGGACTCAGCCCTTGAGGCTGTCCAGATCCTTCTTGGCCCGCTCCAGCTGGGTGATACGCGCCTCGATGCGGGCCAGGGTCAGCTTGTCACTGGTGGTGCCCCGCGCCACGATCAGTTCGTCGATGGCCGCCTGGTAGTCCCCGCGCAGGGAAAGGGTCTCCGCCCGTGCCATGTGCAGGTCCGTCATTCTGCCCGCCTTGCGGTAGGCGTCCGACAGCAGGCTCCAGGCCAGGCTGTTCTCGTCGTGCTCCCGGGCATAAGGGTCCAGGATGGCGATGGACTTCTTGTAGTTGCCCCCCTCCAGATAGGCGTTGCCGAGGTTCACCACCACCACCTCGTTGTCCGGCATCCGGGTGCGGAAGCGCTCCAGTCTGGCGATGGCCTGGGCGCTGCGCCCCTTGGCGAGATCGATGTCGGTCAGGGCATCCACCACGAAGAGATCCTCCGGGTGACGGGTCGCCAGCTCCTGCATCAGGGTGTCGGCCTCGTCGGTGCGCTTGAGCTGCAACAGGGCCAGCGCCTTGCCATAGATGGCGGCATCCTTGAGGGGGTAATCCCCCTTCTGCAGGCGGCTGTCGAAGTAGGTGAGCAGCGCCTGGGGCGTCTCGGTGCCATAGCGCACCTGGATGCGCACCTTGGCCAGCCAGAAGTCCAGGCTCGGCGGCAGGGCGCGCGCGCCATAGCTCCCGGCCCGGGCACGGGCTTCGCTGATCCGGGTCTCCGGCAGGGGGTGAGTCAGCAGCATCTCCGGCGGCTTGCTGGCATAGCGGTACTCCGCCGCCAGCTTCTGGAAGAAGTTGGCCATGCCCATGGGATCGAATCCGGCGTCATACAGCGTCTTCATGCCGATGCGATCCGCCTCGTATTCGTTGTCCCGGGTGTAGTTGATGGCCGACTGCATCGACAAGCCAAGCGTGGTCTGCAAGGCCGCGATGCCGGCGGTGGGGTTGATCACCGCGAGTGCAATGGAGCCCACCAGGCCGGCCAGGGTCATGGCGGAGCTGCTCGCCTGTGCCTCCATGTAACGAGCGATGTGACGCTGGGTCACGTGGGTGATTTCGTGGGCCAGTACCGAGGCCAGCTCGCTCTCGCTCTCGGCGTAAAGGAAGAGGCCGGTGTGCACCTTGACCCGGCCACCGAGGAAGGCCGCCGCGTTGATGCTGGGATCGTTGATGAGGAAGAAGGTGAACGGGAAGCGCACCCCGTCGGCATTGGTCAGCAGCCGCTGGCCCAGATCGTCGATGTATTCGTTGAGCACGGGGTCATCGATGATGGGCAGGCCCGCCCGGGCAAAACGCATGAAGGCGTTGCCGTAGCGCACCTCCTGCTCGATGGGCAGTGCGGCGACCCCGGCGGTACCGATGTCGGGCAACTGGTTGCTCCCCTGGGCGTGGAAGGTCGCCCCCATCAGGGTGACCAACAGGGGAAGCGATGCTATCAGGGGGGAAAAACGTGCCACGTTATCTCTATCTCCAATCAGACCCCAGCGGGCATCGGCAGAATACCCTTGCCATTCAAGGCCCACAAGCGTTGTTTCATCCTCTCATCACGGCCATAATGACCGCCACGCACGCGATGGAGTTCTCATGGAACAGCTCGACCTGACCCCCTGGCGTTGTCCCGAGCCCCTCATCCGGCTCAAGCTCTGGTTGCGCCAGGCCCGGCCCGGTCAATCCGTGTGCATCCAGCTCGGGGATGCAGGCTCCCGGCAGGATATTCCCGCCTATCTGCACCGTCAGGGTCACCATGTCCAGACCCGGGAAGAGTCAGCTACCCGCCTCTCCCTGCTGCTCGTCGTTGCCCGTCCCCCCCGTGAGCCGCCATTCAAGGAAGCCTCGATGTTAGATGTATTGAAGCGCTGGTATCAGACCCGTTTTTCCGACCCCGATGCCGTCACCCTCTTCCTGCTGCTGGTCTTCTGCTTTGCCGTGCTCTGGCTGTTTGGGGATCTGCTGGCACCGCTGCTGGTGGCCCTGGTGATGGCCTATCTGCTGGAGTGGCCGGTGAGTCGCCTGCAACGGGGCGGCCTCTCTCGCACCGTCGCTACCAGCCTGGTCCTGCTGTTGTTCATCACGGTGACGACCCTGATGCTGCTGGGCCTCATCCCGACGCTGGTGAGCCAGGGGGTCAACCTGGCCAAGGAGGCCCCCGCCATGCTGGCCCATGCCCAGGACTATGTGCGCACCCTGCCGGAAAAATACCCCGAGATCATCGACGTCAGCCTGGTGGAAACCATCATCGACAACATTCGCCAGCGCATCCTGACCGGCGGCGAACAACTGGTGAGCGCCTCTTTGAGCTCCCTCATCAACGTGGTGGCCATCCTCATCTACGCCATCCTGGTGCCCCTGATGGTCTTCTTCATGCTCAAGGACAAACAGGTGCTGATGGGCGGCCTGCGCCGCTTCCTGCCCCGCAACCGCACCCTGGTGAACCGGGTCTGGGTGGAGATGAACGACCAGATCATCAACTACATCCGCGGCAAAGTGATCGAGATCGTCATCGTCGGCATCGCCACCTATGTGCCCTTCGCCCTGATGGGATTACGCTACTCCGCCCTGCTGGCGGTCGCGGTGGGCTTTTCCGTGCTCATCCCCTATATCGGCGCCGCCGCGGTGACCGTGCCGGTGGCCATGGTGGCCCTGTTCCAGTGGGGGCTGACCCCCGACTTCGCCTGGCTGATGGTGGCCTATTTCGTGATCCAGGCCCTCGACGGCAACCTGCTGGTCCCCCTGCTCTTCTCCGAGGCGGTCAACCTGCACCCGGTGGCCATCATCATCGCCGTGCTGGTGTTTGGCGGTCTGTGGGGCTTTTGGGGCGTCTTCTTCGCCATTCCCCTCGCCACCCTGGTCAAAGCGGTGCTCAACGCCTGGCCCAAGCGGGAAGATCTCCCCCGCCCCGCCCCCTGACCCTGGCAAGGGGCGAGGCTGGGTCTCGCCCCTTCCAGATACCGGCCACCAGCAGCACCTCCGTGACGCTGGCTCATGCTTGCCTTGTCGGGTTTAATTGAAAACCGACATCCGTTTGACTTGCTACGCAGGTCTGATTCGTTCCCACTGCCCACCCACCGACAAGGATCTGTCATGTCCCCAGTCCCTGCCCTGCGCCATGCCTCTTTGGGTGCCTTTCTGGCACTGCTGTTCTGTTCTCCCGTCCGGGCAGACCTCGATATCGGGGCCCTCAGCGCCTTCTCCAGCGACAGCCCTGACAGCCCCATTCCCAAGGGGCTGGTGCTGGGCGGGGCCGTCATCGGCGGTCAGGCCCGTTACCAGCACCAGGACGACACCCTGATGCCCATCCCGGGGGCCCTCTATTTTGGTGACAACCTGATGTATCTGGGGGATCGGGCCCGCTACTACCTCAGCCGGGATGGCAACCTCTCGACCTATGCCTTCGGCCGGATGCGCTTTGGCAACCTGGACCCGGACGACGATCCCTTCCTCCATGGCATGGAGAAGCGCAAGGGGCAGTTCGAGGCCGGTGTTGGGGCCGATCTCATCACTCCCTACGCCCTCTGGAGCGTGCGGGCCACCACGGATGTGACCGGCACCAGCAACGGTCAGGAACTGATGCTGTGGGCCAACTTCCCCATCATCCGCGGTCCCCTGCTGCTGATGCCGGGAGCCGGCGTGATGCTGCGCAGCCACAACCTCGCCAACTACTACTTCGGCGGTGTCTCGCAAGACGAAGCGAGGGCGGACAGGCCGGCGTGGAACACGGGCACCACCCTCTCCCCCATGGTCTCCCTCATCGGCAGCTATCGCTTCAGCGCCAACTGGATTGGCGGCTTTGGCATCAACTACGAGCGCTACGACGACGACATCGCGGACAGCCCCATCGTCCAGCATCAGGGAGAACTCTATGCAGGCTTCGGGGTGGGCTACATCTGGTAGCCCCATCCGGACTGGACAACAAAAAAGGAGCCCATGGCTCTAATGCCGATCAGTTAAGGATCCATTGACCGATCCTCAGGCTGTGTAAGAATCCGAAACTCCTTGTTGGGTTTCGGATTTTTTTATGCGTATCGACCAAGCTCTCGACTTCATTCACGCCTG
>NZ_JABERS010000087.1:0-6250 GCF_013168745.1 Aeromonas sp. TW 6
TGATTAGCATTAATAATGGTCATAGGCTTCGCGCGTGTTGATTTTGTTTGGCGATAAAATTAGATCACAAACGAAGCCTTTTTTATATCTATTTCAATTGGTTGGCGCTAAAGATCCTGTACATGATGCCCTATTGGAAAGAGCATATGTTGATTCTGAAACTGATAGTGGGCCCGCAAGCGAGGATAAACCGAAGCACGCAATAACCCGCCCTTGGGATCATCATAGATCCCTTCGGGATGCAGAAAGCCGGAGACCCCTTGCTCTGCACCCAAGCGCCAGGCCTGCGGCAGGAAACATTTATAGAGGTTGGTCTGAGTCCCCTTGAGCACCGGATAGTTCTGCAGGGCATTGAGGAAATTTTGCGTTCCTTCACAGCCCTCATATTCGCTGCGCCAGGCAGCTTCCAGTGCCGGATATTGCTCGAAGGCCTCATCGCGCAGCGTGGTCAGCTTGGAGGCACTGAGCTTGCGCAGCACAAATTCCGGCTCAAAATCCCCCAGCACGCCGGCTTCCTGCCACTCCACCTTGAGCCAGGGAGGGTTCCCCAGCATCAGGTCAAAGCCGCCGCGTTCGGCAAACAGATCGCAAAACTCCAGATCCCAGTGGAAGAAGCGCTGGACGCGGGTGATTTTATCTACCAGCTGCAGGCGGGGCAGCACGGCAAAGAGTTTATTGCGCTGCAGCACGCCGCTGCCGCTAAACAGCGACATCTGCTCACCGGAGGCCGGATCCAGACCCAGATCCAGCTGGCCGCTGGCCGCGGGCTCAAGTTGGGCTTCGGCGCTGGTCTGCACCACGCCATCGAGCAGGGTCTCGATTTCAAACAGCCAGTCGGCGCGATCGGGCAGCTCCGCGGCCTGGTCAATCGGCCAGAACCAGAGGGCACACCAGTAGTCCATCACCCAGCGCAGTTTCTGGTAGGCACTGCTCTCCTGCTGACGGCTGCTGAGGGTGGCATCCTTGCTGCTGAGGCTGGCATGCACCTGTGCCGTGCTGGGATTCGGCCACACCGGATAGCTGTCGGCGGTCTGACGGCGCTCGGCGTTGAGCTGCTGACGATACGCCTGCCACAGCGCCTCGACCTTGGCGCTGATGCGCTGCAGATCGGTGATCTCGCTCGGGCTCAAGCTGGCGGTAAACGCCTTGCGCCAGGTATCCAGCGCCTTGAACGCCGCGGGATAGCGCGCCTTGACGGTCTTGTCGCTGTAGCTGGCCATACCGGCATCCGGCAGCAGGAAGTGGAACACCTGTTTGTCGGCCCGGGGGGTCTTCATCGCCAGTGAGTGCGGCTCGCTATTGAGCCAGCTCGGGTCTTTGGCCTTCTTGTAACTGAGTTCACTGACGTTAAACAGCTGGCGGCGGGCGCCAATCAGCGAGTTACCGCAATGCAGCTGATAACCGAACCAGGGCACAAAGGCATCGCCACTGATGGCGTTGAGCCAGAGCGAGACTTCGGCCAGCTCGACCGCTACCGGGTTCAAGTCGACGCCGAACACGTTGTTATCGGCGATATACATCTTCACCCGTTGCAGCTCGCGGGTGTAGCTATCTTGCGGAATGCGTTTGCCCTCGGCCTGCTGCTTGTGGTGCAGATAGGCTTCGGCCAGTTGGTTGATGGCTTCGTTCAAGAAGGCCGCACTGCCCATCGCCGGCTCGCAGACGGTCAGATGCAAGATAGCATCGGCCCGGGCATGAAGGTCATCAATCGGCTCGATCTGCTCCTTGAACAACTCTTTTAAGGCGTATTTGACCAGGGAGCGGGTCAGCACTTCCGGCGTGTAGTAGGAGGCGGATTTTTCGCGGTCACGCCCGGCCATGCGGTAGATAAAGCTGCCCTTGCGATGGATGCGCAGGCTGCCGTCAGCGTTATAGACCTTTTCATCATCGTGATATTTGCCAATCTCGGCGGCGGTGACGAAGTAGCCGGTATCCAGCTCGTTGAACTCGCTGTCGGCCTTTTTCACCTCGTACAGATCTTCACTGGCAAAGAAGCCGCGGTAGGAGAGCAGCGCCTCGTACACGGCACCCAACTGGTTGATGCCCAGCTGGCGGTAGGAGATGCGACCACGACGACTGAAGCGCCCTTTGCCCGGACGGCTGAGGGACATGGCCTGAATGACCTGTTGCAGGGTTTCGTTACGAAACACCACGCGGTTGAGATGGCGGGTTTTATCGCTGGCGAACAGGTGGCTTTCCAGTTGCGGAATGAAGAACTGATGATCGTTGATGCTGAGGTGCGCTTCATGCTCCTCGCCGGCCGCGATACCCAAATCGCCCTGAGCCTGGATGCCACCGCCATAGCCTTCACGCACCAGCTTGAACAACATCTCCAGGCTGTCGTGCAGGTAGTGACCATTGCGATCCTCTTCGGTGGTCAAGGGGATCATCTCCAGATCGCGCAGCGTCTCCAGGCTGTAGCCCTGCAGATAGGTCTTGGCGGTCATGGGGGCATAACCCAGCTCCGGGCGCGCCTCGATATAGAAGAGGAACAGCAGACGGTACATGTAGCGCAGGCACTCACGGCTCAGGTCATCTGGACTGACGGCCTTCTGCCCTGTGTAGGTGGCCAGCCCGCGCTCGATGAGGTAGCTCATCGCCTCGTTGCCCAGCAGCTCTATGCTCTCGCGCAGGGCGTATTTGAGATCTTCGGAGACGCCAAAGGCATGCTTATGGGAGTTGTCATCCAGCGAGTCGAGATAAGGCGCACCGCTGCCGGGCAGCAGCGAATCCTTATGCAGCAACGCCGCGACGGCCTTGAGAGTATCGCCCTCGCGACGGCTCAATATCTCTTCAAAATCAAAACGCAACAGGCGGTTCTGCGCCCACTTGGTTCGGTCGAGCAGCAGCAGTTGGCGGTTGCCCAGCAGCAGCACAAAGCGGGGCGGCTCGGCCTGAGTAAAGACGCTGGAGGAAAGCAGATCCTGCCAGCTACGCGGCTCCCCGCGGCTGTTCTTGCACAGATTGTCACGCAGTTTTGGGTCAACATCGGCCGGGAATTGTGCCTTGAGCAGTGGCAGCGAGAGCGGATCGCTACTGCCCTCCTCTGCATCGTGGGCTTCGGCAATCCACAGCCAAGGGCTGCCATCGGCACTGTTGTAACGGGCCACCAGCGGCAGCGGCGCGTTGTCATCCAGCGTCTGGAGCTGTGGAGTCAGCTCATAACCGAGTGCCTGCAACAGCGGCTGCCAGCGGCTGCGCTGATCAGCTAGACGTTGCGCGACCTGGCGCTGCTTTTCATGCTCGGCCAACTGACGGAAAAACACAGTAGCCAGGGTGCTGAGTTGATTCCACGGGGCGCGATACCCGGCGGCAACCTCTTTGCCCTGCTCGCGGGCAGCCCGTTCGATCTCCCGGGCCGCGTTTTCCTGTTCCGTCCAGGGCTCCAGTACATCGCGAATGTCGTTGCTGAAGACCTCGCCCAGGTAGTGGTTGGAGTAGAATTCGTTTTCGTTGTTGATGCCGACTAGTGCCATAAATTAACCCTCCGCCCCGGTAATGACTGCAATGAGCTGGATATACGGCTCTTTTTCTGTGGTCATGGTGTCCTGGATCCACTCCAGATAGCTTTCGAAGTTGTGCTCTATCTCGCGCTGGCGCTGCTCTTTGCGGTTTTGTTTGACCGACTCGAGCTGCTTGTTATCGGCAAAGTCCAGATCCAGCTGCTTGAGCTGACGCCCCTTGAGCACATCGAGCTTCTCCAACTGTTCGGTCAGCCGCTGGTTGATCTGCTCCTCAAAGGCATTGCGCTCATGCACAAAAACCTCTTTGGCGTGGTTGATGGCCGCTTCAAGTAACTGCTGTTGACGCTCATGGTTACGCTGCAGGCCACCGGCATTGGAGAGCTTGCCTGCCAGTTGCGGATGGTCGGCCACAAATTGCGCGAACGGTACACTGCCGGTGAAAGCCTCGCGGTTGAAGCTGACCACCAGCCAGGGGTTGACCATGGGGTGCGATTTGCGGTTCGGGAACAGACCGGAGAGGATGAAGTGATCTTCGTCCGGCGACAGGGTATGCGACAGGCGGATCACCGGTGCCTGATGGCGACCGAATGCGGCCTGCATCTTGTCATCCAGCCACTGCACCACCGGGTTGATCTGCCACAGGTAGTGCACCGATGGCCAGGCATGCTGCTCACCACGTGAACGGGTAATGGCCTCGGTGATAACCTGTTTGTCCTGACTGAGGTAGAGCTCCCAATTCTCCGGGGTGATTTCCGGCGGCAGTTGCGCAAAACGACGGCGCAGCTCCTCTGGTGCCACCAGTGAGAGCGTGCCATCCGGCAAGGTATCGTACTGGATGGTTTGGCCGCTGGTTTTCCCAATGGTCTTGAGAAAGCCCAGCGCCTTCTCGCAGTAGGCCTGCTCGCTGGCAAACAGCGAGGTGTCGCTGGCCGTTGCCGTTGTGCTATCGCTACTCACACCACTCGCCAGAGCCCCAAGTAGATCATGCTCAGGGCTCTGAGTCACATTGCTGTTGAGCAAGGCTTCGAACAGGCTGGCGCCATCATCATCCCGCATCATAAAGTCGGTGACTTGCTGCTCTTCCTCTTCCTGGGTGTATTTGCCGGTGAACTCCGAGCTGTCACCGATGTTTATCTGCGCCTGCTCGTCCTTATTGATCAACACCTCGAGTACGCGCATATCACCGTTGATCTGCGCCTCGGCCGCTTCGGTCAACAGATAACGGATCTGCGGTACCTGTTTCTGGCCGTAACGATCGATACGACCGTTGCGCTGCTGGAAGACCATCAGCGACCAGGGAATATCAAAGTGGATCATCTTGTGGCTGAGGTGGTGCAGGTTGATACCTTCGGAGGCGACATCCGAGCAGATCAGCAAGCGCAGTGGGGACTGCTCTTTACCAAAGGCCTCGACGGTATCCATCAGCACAGTGTCACCCTGATCACCACGCAGCGTAGCCAGTTGATCGTCCTTGAGTTTCAAGTCGGCTTGCAACTGATTGGCAAGAAACTCCAGGGTCTTGATGCTTTCGGTGAAGATCACCAGACGGTCATCGCTCTTATTGGCCTTCCACTGCAAATCGGCGCGGATCGTCTCCAGTAGCAACTGGTACTTGCTGAACTGGCTGGCATCGACATTATTGAGCGCGGCAAGCAGCGACTGCAGTTCGTTGATCTGGCTTTGGCTGTTGATCTCCTTGCGGCTTTCCAACCGTTTGAGCCGATTGGCCACCACGCTGGCACATGCCATCGGGCTGGAGAACAGAGCCTTTTCCAGGGTGACCTTGAACAGCCGCCCCTTGGTCGCGGGAGTATCGTCGTCATCATCATCGCGTAGCTTGCTCTCTACCAGTCGCCGATAAACCTCCTCCTCGGCCGCACTGGCTTTACGCTTGAGGGCACTGATCTGGCGCTCCGGGAACTCACCGACCATCTGATCCTTGACGTCTTTTTTGAAGCGGCGCACCACCAGATTCTTATCCGCAAAATCGCTGTACTCATACTCTTGCGGGTTGGCGATGGCAGTTGGATCCAGCATGTTCATCAGGCTGGCAAAGCTCTCCGGCTTGCCGTCATGGGGCGTGGCCGAGAGCATGATCAGGGTATCGCTGCGCCCTGCCAGCAGCTTGGCCAGTTTGCTGCGCAACGAGCTGGTGCCGCGCTCGGCGACGTTGTGTGCCTCGTCGATGACGATGATGTCCCACCAGGCATTTTCCAGATGATGGCGGTACTCGATGTCCTGCTTGAGGGTATCAATCGAGATGATGGTCTTGTCGAAATAGTGGAACGGGTTGTGATTGGTTGGGATACGATTGCGCACCCGTTGCAGTCCGGCAGAGTCCAGACGGGTCAGCGGGATGGCAAAACGACTCCAGAACTCTTTTTGGAACTGGGTCAGCATCGACTTGACCGCCAGTACCAAGATTCGTTTGCCGCGACCACGCCGGATCAACTCCGACACCAATATGCCTGCTTCGAGTGTCTTTCCCAGGCCCACCGCATCGGCAATCAAGATCCGCTGCCGGGGTTGCGCCAGCGCCATGCTGGTCGGGTCAAGCTGGAACGGCATGGAGTCCATCGCCGCCCGGTGGCCGAAGTGCACCAGATTATCGGTCGGTACGCGCTGACGCAATTGGCTCTCGATATAGAGCTGCGCAGCCGTAAGTATTCACCGGAACAGTATTGACACAGGAAAAATGAGACGATCGTCTCTTGATCCCACTTTCCTGCTTGCTTGATCCTGCTCCTTAGATACGCTCCCCCCATGAGCAAAAACACCATGCATTC
>NZ_JABERS010000088.1:0-5111 GCF_013168745.1 Aeromonas sp. TW 6
CTCTTTCTATTGCAAGCCACGCTGGATAAAGGCTGAAGGAACATCGACTGGAAACAGCCTTGCTCCCCCAACTCAAGTCGCATTTATGAATAATTAGTCAAAAATGTGCTTATCTGAACAGCATTGGGCACTGCTGCCGGGCTTTTTTCCGCCTGGGGGGCATCATGCTCAGATAGCCAGGAACCCCAGGATCAGAATGGGGCCGAGCAGACTCAGGATAAAGCCGGAGACGATGGCCACCGGCACCACCTGGATGCCGCCGGATTTCTGGATGACAGGTAGGGTGAAGTCCAGCGCCGTCGCGCCGCCGTAGCCGATGGCGGCGCTGGGGTGGCGGCGCATCAGCACCGGGATGATGAGGATGGCGATAAGCTCGCGCCCCAGATCATTGATGAAGGCGGCGGAGCCCAGCACCGGGCCCAGCTTGTCCGCTACCAGAATGCCGGAGAGCGAATACCAGCCAAAACTGGAGCTCATCGCGAGGCCATGGGCAAAGGGCATGCCGAGCAGCTGGGCGGCCAGCAGGCTGCCGAGCCAGCTGCTGAGGATGACGGTGAGCGCGATCTTCATGCCCCAGGGATTGAGCAGGATCTGGCGCAGGCGCATGCCGGAGTTGCGCATCTGGATGCCGATGAGCAAGAGCAGCAGCATAAGGGCCCACTCGCTCCACTTGTCGATGGGCAGGGCGCGCAAGTCCACTACCAGCCCCAGCAAGACGCCCCCCAGCACCACGAAACAGAGTTGGAGGGATTCCCACAACAGGTGCAGCTTGCTCGGCATCTTGCCGTCGCTGGCCTCGTGGGTGGGGGGGCTGCGTTTGTCCAGCCACCACAGGGCCAGCAGGTTGCAGAGGGTAATGGCGGCGAGCATCACCCCTGCCACCTTGAAGATCACTGCCAGGTTGCTGCCCAGGTTCTCCACATAGGCCAGCCCCAGCCCCATCAGGAACAGGATGAGGTAGACCATCTTGCCCAGGGACTGGTTGACCAGCTTGATCAGACGGGCGGAAGAGAGGGGAACCAGATAGCCGATCACGAGCGGCAGCAGGATCAGCAACACATTGAGCAACATCGGGGCCTCGATCACAAAACGTGGAAAAACGGCACCTTATCACGACTTGTTGCACCTGTGTCACGGATCTGTGCATCAGCATGGCCCATACGGGACTTTTTTATCATATTGTTGTGTTTTTTGATGACAGTCAGCTGTGCACGCAAACAGAGAAAGAGGGGCACATCACCTGAAAAATCAATTTCATCCCCATGAAATGACGAGAGAAGGGGAATCTGCCTGGGTGAATAAAGTCCTTTTGGGTGACATCTGGCGGATATGGTGAAATATGCTTGCTACCAGTGCGCTGCGGGTATAAAAGAGCGGTAGGGAAGGTGCGACAAAAAATGGATTTTATGCAGACAAAGTGCTGAAAAATACTCAATAGACCAATAAAAATACAGATAAAACACCAAATACCTCGGTTCTGTATTGTTTTTTCACTACCTCAATGATATTTTCGCTGAAGGTTACCATCGGTTAACGTTTTGTTAAATGGACGATGGTGGAGTCACGCCGAAGCGGCGTCTAGGGACAGACAAGGTTGTAATGGATGAGCGACGTTGCCGCACTGGAAGTTCGTGATCTGCACAAGTATTTTGGCACCCACGAAGTGCTCAAGGGCATCGATATGACGGCCCACAAGGGGGATGTGATCTCCCTCATCGGCTCCTCGGGTTCGGGGAAGTCGACCTTTCTACGCTGTATCAATCTGCTTGAAACCCCCTCATCGGGCAGCGTCTCCCTCCACGGGGAGCTGATCCGGATGAAAACCAGCCGTTCCGGCGAACGCCTGCCGGAGGACATGCGCCAAGTGGAGCGTATCCGCAGCCGACTGGCCATGGTGTTTCAAAGCTTCAATCTCTGGTCCCACATGACCATCATGCAGAACATCATCGAAGTGCCCATCCAGGTACTCAAGGTGCCCCGTGCCGAGGCCATCGCCAAGGCGGAGCACCTGCTCAACCGGGTGGGGCTGTGGGAGCGTCGCGACTATTATCCTGGTCACCTCTCCGGCGGTCAGCAGCAGCGGGCCGCCATCGCCCGGGCGCTGGCGGTGGAGCCCGAGGTGATGCTGTTTGACGAGCCTACTTCGGCCCTCGACCCTGAACTGGTGGGGGAGGTCCTTGGCCTGATGCGCGAGCTGGCGGAAGAGGGGCGTACCATGATGGTGGTGACCCACGAGATGTCCTTCGCCCGCGACGTGTCGAACAAGGTGATGTTCCTGCACCAGGGGCGCGTGGAGGAGGAGGGCAATCCCAAGGAGATCTTCGCCCATCCCAAGTCGGAGCGATTCAAGCAATTCATCTCTTCCATCTATTGATGGACGGGCTGTATTTTCAACAATCTGTGTTTTCAATGATCGACGTGTTTATCAAGGAGAGATACATGAACAAGCTGATGCTGGCGACTGCCGTGATGACGGCCCTGTGTTCCGGTAGCCTGATGGCCAAGGAGTGGAAAGAGGTGCGGATCGGGGTGGAAGGCGCCTATCCTCCCTTCTCCTGGACCGAACCGAGCGGCGAGGTGAAAGGCTTCGACATCGACATCGCCAACGCCCTGTGCGAAGAGATGAAGGTGAAGTGCACCCTGGTCAAGCAGGACTGGGACGGCATCATTCCGGCGCTGCTGTCGCGCAAGTATGACGCCATCATCGCCACCATGGACATCACCGAAGAGCGCAAGAAGAAGGTGGACTTCACCCAGAAGTACCAGCACATTCCGGCCCGCTTCGCCGCCAAGAAAGGCACTGACGTGCAGCTCGACAAGGCCTTCATGGATGGCAAGACCATTGCCGTGCAGCGCGCCACCTCCATGGACACCTACATCACCGACAACTTCCCCAACGCCACCATCAAGCGCTACGGCACCGCAGACGAAGCCTATCTCGATCTGAAATCCGGCCGGGTTGACTACGTGATGGCCGACTCCGCCGCCATCAGCGATGGCCTGTTGAAGAAAGAGGGTGGCGATGCCTACGAGTTCGTCGGCCCGAAACTGACCGATCCCAAGTGGTTTGGCGAGGGTGCCGGCATCGCGGTACGCAAGGCCGACAAGGATCTGAAAGAGAAATTCAATGCCGCCATCCTGGCCCTGCGCGCCAACGGCAAGTACAAGGAAATCAACGACAAGTACTTTGATTTCGACGTGTACGGCGAGTAACCCCCAGGCGCGCTACCCCGGGTAGCCGCCGAAGGGATTGCGGCGAATCATCACGACAGGTCGACCCTCGTCTGTAGTCACCGGGCCCGTTGTCTCTCGCAAGGGAGCGATGGGCCCGCTTAGTTGCAATGGAGCTGCATGTGTTTGGTTTGAAAGGATATTGGGACGGGCGATCCCGCTCAATGCGTTGCAATGGAGCCGCATATGTTTGATTTGAAAGGATACGAAACCTCCCTGCTGGAGGGGGCCTGGGTCACCCTGGAGGTGGCATTGGCTTCTCTGCTGCTGGCGCTGCTGCTGGGCATGCTGGGAGCGCTGGCCAAGCTTTCCCCCTACAAGTGGGCGCGCGGCATCGCGACCGCCTATACCACCGTCATTCGCGGCATCCCGGATCTGGTGCTGATGATGCTGCTGTTCTTCGGCGGCCAGGTGCTGATCAACGGGATCTGCAGCTGGGTCAACGAGGCCTACAACAACTACCTGCTGGAGAGCAACCCGAGCCAGGAGTGGGTCTCCCTGCTGCCGGATTACATCGACATCAGCCCGTTTGCGGCCGGGGTCGCCACCATCGGCTTCATCTTCGGTGCCTACATGACCGAGACCTTCCGCGGCGCCATCCTGGCGGTGGACAAGGGGGAGCTCGAGGCGGCGCGCGCCTTTGGCATGCGGGCGACCCAGGTGTTTGTGCGGATCCTCTTCCCCCAGATGATGCGCCACGCCCTGCCGGGGTTTGGCAACAACTGGCTGGTACTGCTGAAAACCACGGCTCTGGTTTCCATCATCGGGCTCGATGACATGGTGCGTAAGGCGTCGCTGGCCGCGGGCTCGACCCAGCAGCCCTTCACCTTCTACATGGCGGTGGCGCTGATCTTCCTGATCTTCACCGCAGTCTCCACCTCGGCGCTCAAGTGGGCCGAGCGTCACTACGCCATCAAGACGAGGTAAGCCATGTCGTATTCAATGCAGTCGTTCGTTTACTGTGATCGTCGCGGTGTCAGTGACGAGCGTATCTACATCACGATCAAGATGAGGTAAGCCATGGATTTCTCGATCATTCTCACGGAGTGGCCCACCTACTGGGAGGGTTTCTACACTACCATCTGGCTGGTGTCGGTGTCCCTCATGCTCGGCCTCATGCTGGCGGTGCCCATGGGCATTTTGCGCAACAGCCGCAACTGGCTGATCAAGGGGCCGATCTGGGCCTACATCTACTTCTTCCGCGGCACCCCGCTGCTGGTGCAGCTGTTCATCATCTACTACGGCGCCGCCCAGTGGGAGTGGCTGAAAAACGGCCCCGCCTGGGCGCTCTTCTCCGAGGCCTGGTTCTGCGCCCTGCTGGCGTTTACCCTCAACACTGGTGCCTACACCGCCGAGATAGTGCGCGGCGCCGTGCTGAACATACCAAAGGGACAGATCGAGGCGGCCAATGCGTTTGGCATGAGCCGCTGGCAGACCCTCACCCGCATCATCCTGCCAAACTCGTTTCGCCGTGCGCTGCCCGCCTACAGCAACGAGGTGATCTTCATGCTGCAGGGCTCGGCGGTGGCGGGCATCATCACCATCGTCGACCTGACCGGTGCGGCGCGGATCATCAACTCCCGCTACTACAGCCCGTTTGAGGCGTTCCTGACAGCCGGCCTGCTCTACATGCTGCTTACCTTCGCCATCGTCTGGCTGTTCAAGAAGTGGGAGGCCCGCTGGCACGCGCACCTGCGTCCCCGCAGCGTCTGACCTGATACAAAAACCAGAGACAAAAAAGCCCGCAGTTGCGGCAATGCTGTTCACTTAAGCGGAGCCGCATTGCGATTTACCGGAAAACGGGTCTTTGATATCTTCACCGCCCTGGGTCTCGATGGCCTGGGGCGTTTTTCTATGAACATGACGCCTATGCAGCCCCG
>NZ_JABERS010000089.1:0-4846 GCF_013168745.1 Aeromonas sp. TW 6
ACGACGACATCCTTGATGCCTGCACATCGGCCTGGAAGCACTTTATTGCCGATGTGGAGCGGGTGATGTCACTTTGTAGCCGAGATTGGATAAAACTGACCTAATGTTTAATCCGATTGGTATAATAGACGCAGAGCCAGACGGTTGTCTCGGTCGGATGGGTCCACTCCACCCGGTGCTGAAGGTGCGCCGGGATGTTGATGTAATCCCCCGGCCCCAGATGGACGCGTTCCTGTACCCCGGTATCCGGTGTGATGAAGACCAGGATGGCCTCTCCCTGCACCAGCAATACCCATTCGTGTTCATCCTGATCGAACCACTCTCCGGTAGGGGTCTGCTGCCCCTGGGAGAGGATGCGCTCGATACGAACATTGTTGGTACTGACCAGATCCGCGAACACTTCACTGGGCAGGGGGGAGGGGATCTGGCCAAGCAGGTTGCCTGTGTGCATGGGCTTCTCTCCGGTAGATGGGAACGTGGCTAGCTAAGAGTGTAGAAGCTTGGGATGGGCCGCTCTCATGGAAAATGAGGCCTCCAACGAGCCCTTTTATGAAAAACTTCGGGGAAATGGAGGCTTATCCGCTGCAATCTCGCCAAATTCTTGCTATTTTGCGCGCCAGCAAGCAAACGATTTCCTTCACACTTTCAGGATGAACTATGGCAACGCAACAAACGACGGCCCGCGCCGGCAATGGCGGGTTTCTGGATTCCTATTTCTCCATCAGCCAGCGTGGCAGCACGGTGCGACAGGAGCTGCTGGCCGGGTTGACCACCTTCCTGGCGATGGTCTACAGCATCATCGTCGTGCCGAACATGCTGGGCGCAGCCGGTTTTGAGCAGGGCCCGGTGTTTGTGGCGACCTGTCTGATCGCCGCCTTCGGCTCCCTGCTGATGGGGCTCTGGGCCAAGCTGCCGATGGCCATCGGTTGTGCCATCTCTCTCACCGCCTTTACAGCTTTCAGCCTGGTGCTGGGTCAGGGGCTGAGCATTCCGGTCGCCCTTGGCGCCATCTTCCTGATGGGGGTGCTGTTCACCCTGATCAGCGTCACCGGCGTGCGCCAGTGGATCCTGGACAACCTTCCCTCCGGCATCGCCCACGGTACCGGCATCGGTATCGGCCTGTTCCTGCTGCTGATCGCCACCAACGGGGTCGGCATGGTGATCAAGAATGAAGGAGCGGGCCTGCCGGTGCAGCTCGGCGAGATCACTGCCTTCCCGGTCATCATGACGGTGCTGGGTCTGGCTGCCATCTTCGGCCTGGAGCGCCGCAAGGTGCCGGGCGGCATCCTGATGGTGATCATCGCCATCTCCATCCTCGGCCTCATCTTCGATCCGAAAGTGACCTGGCAGGGCTTCTTCGCCATGCCGAGCCTGAGTGGCGAGAATGGCTCCTTGGTGGGCAGCATGGATCTGCTGGGCGCCCTCAATCCGGTGGTGATTCCGACCGTGTTGGCCCTGGTGATGACCGCCGTGTTTGACGCCACCGGCACCATCCGTGCCGTGGCCGGTCAGGCTGGCCTCATCAACGAGCGTGGCCACATCATCAGCGGTGGCAAGGCCCTGACTGCGGACTCCGTCAGCAGTATGGTGGCGGGCGTGGTAGGTGGTGCTCCGGCAGCCGTCTACATCGAATCCGCCGCAGGGACCGCTGCCGGCGGCAAGACAGGTCTGACCGCCACCCTGGTCGGCGTGCTCTTCCTGCTGATGATCTTCCTCTCCCCGCTGAGCTATCTGGTACCGGCCTACGCCACCGCACCGGCCCTGATGTATGTGGGCCTGCTGATGCTGGGCAACGTCACCAAGCTGGACTTCAACGACTCGGTCGATGCCCTCTCCGGCATGCTGTGCGCCGTCTTCATCGTGCTCACCTGCAACATCGTCACCGGCATCATGTTAGGCTTCGTGGCCCTGGTGGTCGGCCGCCTGTTTGCCGCCGAGTGGAAGAAGCTCAACATCGGCACCGTCATCATCGCCGTGGCCCTGGTGATCTTCTACGCCGGTGGCTGGGCCATCTAATCTTCACGCTATCGAGAAGGGCCCTGCGGGGCCCTTTTTCATGGCTGTGAGGCGGCTAACACTTTCCCGGGTCTCCCCATCCGCTTGTTTCAGATTGAAACGTCAGGCTTTGTTTGCTGTTTCAGATCCGAACCGAAACCCCTGTCATTTTTATCCTCCTATGGCTCGCTAGACTGGCTGCATCAACCATCTGTCCACCCGTGTGGTGGCAAGCCAAGGAGTGAGCCATGAAGAAGCTGATCAACGCTGTCGATGCCGTGGTCCGTGAACAACTGATGGGGATGGCCGCTGCCCACCCCGAGCTCAAGGTGCGAATCGAACCCCACTACATCACCCGCGCCGACGCCCCCGTGACGGGCAAGGTGGCGCTGGTCTCCGGTGGCGGCAGCGGCCACGAGCCCATGCACGGTGGCCTGGTGGGCAAAGGAATGCTGGATGGTGCCTGCCCCGGCGAGATCTTCACGTCCCCGACCCCGGATCAGATGTACGAGTGCGGCCAGGCCGTCGACGGCGGCGCCGGCGTGCTGTTTCTGGTGAAGAACTACACCGGCGACGTGCTCAACTTCGAGACCGCGGTCGAGCTGCTGCACGGTGACGGGGTCAAGGTGGGCTTCGCCCTCATCGATGACGACGTGGCGGTGAAGGACAGCCTCTACACCGCGGGCCGCCGCGGGGTTGCCACGACAGTGCTGTGCGAGAAGCTGGTCGGTGCCGCCGCCGAGGCGGGCTACGATCTGGCGCGCTGCGAGGCGTTGGCCCGTCGCATCAACAACCAGAGCCGCACCATAGGCGTGGCCATGCACGCCTGCACCGTGCCTGCTGCCGGCAAGCCCTCCTTCACCCTGGCTGACAACGAGGTGGAGTTCGGCGTGGGCATCCACGGCGAGCCGGGCATCGAGCGCCGTCCCTTCACCGACCTCAACGCCCTGGTGGACGACATGTTCAAGGAGCTGACCGACAACAGCCCCTATGGCCGCACTCTGCGCCACTGGGACATAGGCACCGGCAGCTGGCAGGAAGAGCACACCTTTATCGAGCCGCTCAATGGGGGTGACAGGGTCATCGTCCTGGTCAACAGCCTCGGCGGCACCCCCATCTCCGAGCTCTACGGCGTCTACGGCCGCCTCGCGGCCCTGTGTGAAGAGGCGGGCATCCACCTGGTGCGCAACCTCATCGGCCCCTACTGCACCTCTCTCGACATGACCGGCATCTCCATCACCCTGCTCAAGGTGGATGACGAGCTGATGACCCTGTGGGATGCCCCCGTTCACACCCCCGCCCTGCGGCGCGGCTGCTGAGGAATATTCATGTTAAGCAAGCATCAGATCGTCAACTGGCTGCTCGACTGCGAGCACATCTTCACCGAGCAGCGTGACTACCTCACGGCGCTGGATACCGACATCGGCGACGGCGACCACGGCCTCAACATGCAGCGCGGCTTTGCCAAGGTGGCGGAGAAGCTGCCCGCGGTGGCGGACAAGGACATCGGCCAGGTGCTCAAAACCACCGGCATGACATTGCTCTCCTCGGTCGGCGGCGCCAGCGGACCCCTCTACGGCACCTTCTTCATCCGGGCCGCGGCCAGCAGCGATGCCTGCCAGAGTCTGACCCTCGGCCAGCTCGGCAAGATGCTGAGCGACGGGGTGGAGGGGATCGTCTCCCGCGGCCGTGCCGAGCCGGGTGACAAGACCATGTGCGATGCCTGGTGGCCCGCTCTGGCCGCCCTGCAGCAGGCGGAACAACAGGGCCTGCCGCTCCCCGAGGCGCTGGACAAGGCGGTGGCTGCCGCCGCAGCTGGCACCGAGGCCACCATCCAGATGCAGGCCCGCAAGGGGCGCGCCAGCTATCTTGGTGAGCGCAGCATCGGCCATCAGGATGCGGGGGCCACCTCGACCCTGCTGCTGTTGACCGCCCTGCGTGACAGAGCGAGGTTGTAAACATGATCGGCATCGTAGTGGTCTCTCACAGCGCCATGCTTGCGGCCGGTTTGAAAGCCCTGGCCGATCAGCTCGGCAGCCCGGCGAAACTGTTGCTGGCGGCCGGGGTCGATGACCCCGCCCATCCCATCGGCACCGACGCCATCGCCGTGATGAGTGCGATGGAAGAGGCGGATGACGGCAGCGGGGTACTGGTGCTGATGGACTTGGGCAGCGCCCTGCTGAGCGCCGAGACAGCCCTCGAGCTGCTGCCCCCCGAGCTGAGCGCCCGGGTGCGGCTCAGCCCCGCCCCGCTGGTCGAGGGCACTCTGGCCGCCGTGGTGGCCGCTGGCGCAGGCCTGACGCTGGACGAGGTCGCCGCCGAGGCGCTTGGCGCCCTGGGCCCGAAACAGGGAATGCTGCCTGCCAGTGCTGCGCAGGCCACCACGGAGGCAGCCCCCGTTGCCGACGACGGCTGGCTGCGCTGCGAGGTGGTGGTCGATAACCCCCACGGCCTGCATGTGCGCCCCGCCGCCCGGCTGGTCGCGGCACTCAAGCCCTTTGCCGCTGAACTCAGGCTGCAAAAGGGGGAGAAAGAGGCGAATCCCCGCAGCCTGAGCCGGCTCGCCATGCTCGATGTGCGCCAGGGGGACAGGCTCATCCTGCTGGCGCGAGGGGAGGATGCCGGGGCGGCGCTGAGCTGCTTCCAGCAACTGGCGCAGGATCGCTTCGGCGACTGAAACATTCCCCCATCCGGGCCCCGTCAAGACGGGGCCCGCTTTTTTTGGGTTCTTCGCGGGATCTTGGGGAAGTGGAAGTTGACAGACAGGGTGCTGGTAAACTGGCTGTCTCCAAACACACCACCACCATCACCCTGCTGTCGCCGTGCATCATATTGATATTGCCTCCTTCTG